>NZ_PXWF02000274.1 GCF_003011895.2 Massilia glaciei
TAGATGTCCCTGCGTACAAACTGACTATCGGGAATTTTCCGCAGCTCCGATTACTCGCTTGGAACCGTCGTCCCACGGACACGATCACAGGCGAGGAAGCGTTTGGACTTTACGAAAACAACTGGCGTTTTGTCGATGAAGAGCATCTTGATCCGCAGGAGCGCATGTTGATCGACCAACTTACCAGGGCTTATGGCCACGGTCTAATGAATGTTTGAGCGTCCGCATCAGCTATTCACAAACTACTTGCCTCCTTAAATAATTCATTTTTTTCTAATTTGCCGCCCTGCCCTTAACGTCTACATTATGCCAAACCGTATTGCGCGGGGCGCGCTGACGGTCTATCCGTTCGTCAAAGCAGGATAAGTCGCAATGCTTCTACACCGCACCCGTCTTGTTCGGTCAATCATACCTTTCTGAAAAGAAATCCCGAGCCCCCTTCCGAACCGCGAAAGCATGCGCGTCGGGTGTTTGCAACAACTTCCACAGGGCTTGCTCTGTCGAATTTTCATCGAGCCACAAGAGCGCGGACTTCTCAAGCAGGATCTGAATGTCTTGGTAGCGATCCGACGTTGGCGCTTTTTGCGTAAAGTCGAGCAAGCGGTTGAGTTCGAATCTCTCATCGGCGCCAAGAACACTTTCAGCTCGGAATCTGAAATGGCATCTCGCTTCCGGCGGGCGCAATTCGTCGCCCAGCGCCTTGAGATAGATTCCAACATTGACATAGAAATTATCCGCATACGGCGACTTCTGGATATTCAGCACTTGAATCATACGGTCCAGATTGCGGTACCAGGTGGCGCCGGTTTTTTTGAAGCCACGCGCCTTCAACACCGGCGCGAGCTTTTGCGAAAATTCAATTAATAGTGGGTTCATCGAAGATGATTTGCAAAGAAAACGCGCATCCGACGCGATGCCAAAAAAATGGATGATCGCGTCGGCTCTGCAACCCGCGATTGCTGCAACACTAGCTGGTTTTAGCCGCAACCTTGGCCCGTGCCACATGCAATTTTTTGTAGCTGTCTGTTAGGCGATGGTGCCTGTCGAGGCCTTCCAGTTTCATGCTCGTTGGCGTCAAGCCGAAGAAGCGCACGCTGCCGTCCACTGAACCCATCGCTGCATCCATCCGAGGGTTGCCAAACATCCGGCGGAAATTGACCTCGTAATCGTCCAGTTCCAGGTCGTCGTCCAGCAGCACCTCCAGCACCACGTTCAAGGCTTGATAGAACAATCCGCGTTCGACCGTGTTGTCGTTGTACTGCAGGAAGGCGCCGACCAGCTCCTGCGCCTCCTCATGTTGCTGCAAGGCGAGATGAATCAACAGCTTCAACTCCAGAACGGTCAGCTGACCCCAGACCGTGTTCTCGTCAAATTCGATGCCGATCAATGTGGCGATGTCGGAGTAATCATCCAGCTCGCTGTTTTCCAAACGCTCCAGCAGGGCTTCCAAGCTGGCATCGTCCAGGCGATGCAAGTTAAGAATGTCGGCGCGGAACGACAGCGCTTTGTTTGTGTTGTCCCAGACCAGATCTTCAATCGGATAGACTTCCGAATAACCCGGCACCAGAATCCGGCAGGCGGCGGCGCCAAAATGGTCGTACACGGCCACGTAAACCTCTTTGCCCATGGTTTCGAGAATGCCGAACAAGGTCGCCGCTTCCTCGGTATTGGAATTTTCGCCTTGGCCGGAAAAATCCCACTCCACAAAATCGAAATCGGCTTTGGCGCTGAAAAAGCGCCAGGACACCACGCCGCTGGAATCGATGAAGTGTTCAACGAAGTTGTTTGGCTCGGTGACGGCGTTGCTTACGAAGGTCGGCCGAGGTAGATCGTTCAGGCCTTCAAAGCTGCGCCCCTGGAGCAATTCGGTAAGACTGCGTTCCAGCGCCACCTCAAAACTTGGGTGCGCGCCGAACGAGGCAAACACGCCGCCTGTCCGGGGGTTCATCAAGGTGACGCACATGACCGGGTACGCCCCGCCGAGCGATGCATCCTTCACCAGCACTGGAAAGCCCTGATCTTCCAGTGCCTGTATGCCGGCCAGAATGCCAGGGTATTTCGCCAGCACGTCGTGCGGCACGTCTGGCAATGCGATTTCGCCTTCCAGAATTTCGCGCTTGACCGCCCTTTCGAAAATTTCAGACAGGCACTGCACCTGCGCTTCGACAAGCGTGTTGCCGGCACTCATGCCATTGCTGCCGTAGAGGTTTTCAATCAGGTTCGACGGGAAAAACACCACCTCGCCATCCGACTGCCGCACATACGGCAGCGAACAGATGCCGCGCTTCGCATTGCCGGAGTTGGTGTCGTAGAGATGCGATCCGAACAAGTCGCCATCGGGATTGTAGATTTGCAGGCAGTACTCGTCCAGAATCTCCACCGGCAGCTTATCCTTGGCGCCCGGCTTGAACCAACGCTCGTTCGGGTAATGCACAAACGCCGCGTCGGCGATGTCTTCGCCCCAAAACTGACCGGCATAGAAATGATTGCAATTGAGCCGCTCGATGAACTCGCCCAACGCCGACGCCAAGGCGCTTTCCTTGGTTGAGCCCTTGCCATTGGTAAAGCACATCGGCGAGTGCGCGTCACGGATATGCAGCGACCACACGTTGGGAACGATATTGCGCCACGAAGCGATTTCAATCTTGATGCCCAAGTCCGCCAGCAAGCCCGACATATTGGCGATGGTTTGCTCCAGGGGGAGATCCTTGCCCGCGATATAGGTGCTCGCTTCCGAAGCCGGATTCAAGGTCAGCAAGGCCTGGGCATCAGCATCCAAATTCTCTACCACTTCAATCACAAACTCGGGTCCGGCTTGCACGACTTTTTTCACGGTGCAACGGTCGATCGAGCGCAAAATACCTTGGCGGTCTTTGTCGGAGATATCGGCCGGCAACTCAACCTGGATCTTGAAAATCTGCTGGTAGCGGTTTTCCGGATCAACAATATTGTTTTGGGAAAGACGGATATTTTCGGTGGGGATGTTGCGGGTGTCGCAGTACAACTTCACGAAATAAGCCGCACACAAGGCCGATGAGGCCAGAAAGTAATCGAACGGGCCAGGGGCCGAGCCGTCGCCCTTGTAGCGGATGGGCTGGTCGGCCACGACCGTGAAATCATCGAACTTGGCTTCAAGACGAAGCTTATCGAGAAAGTTGACCTTAATTTCCATGAGGGAATTCCAAAACCTAAAATTGATGTAGCCCCTATTATCCGTTGCTTTGGCCGTGCAGCAAAGGCCGTTGACCGGCCCCACGCCGCAAGCGAAGCAGCCAGTCGAGCAGCGGCGGCCGTCAGCTTTCGTTGAACACGGCTAAGGGAATGCGAAGGGCGACATGATACAGGTCCGGCGACGGTTGTCGGACTCGCGCGCAAGCCTGGCCTTGCTATCTCATCGCCAACTTGGCACGGATAAACAGCATGTAAGAGCTAAGACTCGAACCATAGATGCTGTCGAGCGCGGACGGCTTCGAATACGTGCTCACCAATGCGCCCGCGCCAAGCTTGACACCGCCGGCCACGTAAAAATCGTGGACGAAGCCGACGCTAAGCTTGCGTATCCTGAACCCCTAGCCGTGCAGCGGGTTATCCTCTTCATGAAACAGCTCATTTTTTTCGACGCTTTCGGCGCGCCCGAACAGTGTCGTGGCACCGCCAATGCGCACCGCCGACTCGAGCAGGAAACCGTCGGTCGCCATGCCGGGATCCTTGCTGTTGCGTCCCCACGCGAACGTCGTCTGCAGGGGCCGGTTGGCAACGTCTTGCTGGTAGCTGACCGAGGCGGTCGTGCGCTTGAGCGAGGTGTCGGGCTTGAGCAGCTCAGGGCTGTCGAGCCAACCGTGGCTTATCTGCAGCGCCCACTGGGGCGTTGGATTCCACGACAGCCGCGCCGAAGCTGAGTCAATCGGCCGCACCTCGAGGTTCCAGCGGTTTTGGTCCGGCTCCCTGCCATTGAACGCCGAAACCTCGGCTTTGACGTTGCCTCGGACATAGCCGACGGTCAGCACGCCAAACGTGATGTGGGTCGAGTCGAGCCAATGGTGTGTCAGCGGCGCCTCCGGATTGTCCATGCCCGAGAACCGGTGCATGAAGGCCGGCGGGCCAAGGGCCGGCTCGCCCGGCAGCCCGAAGTAGCCGAACACGGCGTCCTGCGGGCCGAGTCTGTGGCTGTAGCTCGCCGCAAGCTCCATCAGCAGGTCGTGCGGATGCTGGCGGTCGATCAATGGCGTGCGTCCGTCGGCGGTCTCGCCGGTCTGGAAGAGCAGCGGATAGCCGCCCTTCCCCATCGTCGCATCGAGCGACACCATTGCCCGAACGCCGAAAGTCCCGGTGTCGAGGGGGCGCTGCGCCATCACCATGAGCATGCTCTGGGAGAAGGTTTTGCTCGCCCCCCGCGGCCCCCCCTGGTTGTCGTAGACGGCGGTGGCAAAGCCGTGCCACATGAGCGTCCACGGCCCGTGCATGCCGTGGATTCCGTCAAGCGGCGTGATGTCTGGCTGCCAACTGGTGCCGGAGGCTTCGCGCAGCATGGGATAGGGGCCGAACATGCCCGGCATCCGAGCTCCCGTCATTGCCGGGTCCAGTTTGGGTTGTGGGCGCGGGCCGCTCGCGGCCTCGCGGCCATGCTCGTGTTGCGCGTGATCAGCGGGAGTCTGTGCTTGGGCACAGGCGGCAGGCATTCCAGCGGCAAGCCAGAGGGCGAGCCATGTCGAGAATAGTTTCATGTAACGTCCCTTTGGGTTGGAACTGCACTTTCCTCACTTTCAGACGGCCATCCATCGACCACTGCTGACACTGTAGCTTGGGGGCGATGCCGGGACGAGCCCGCACTTTTGGCCAGCATCACAGACTGCTCAAATGCTCCGATAAGCATGCGTGCCGGTACAAATCCGTCTTTTGGCCGGAGCGGCCGTGCTGGAGTTCAATTTCTTTTTGGCACAAGGCAAGTCCGGAGCGCGTTACACTTGGCATGTTTCGTTCAAGGTCCAGTCGATCCACATTTACTGATAAATGCATGCAGCCGATTCACGATTATTACGACAAGCTCGCCAAGGACTACGATCGCGACCGCTTTGATAATTCATACGGGCGCTATATAGACCAGATGGAAAGGCAGATCCTTCGCCGGTGGCTTGGCGGCACCGCCCCCGCCGGCGTGCTCGATGTCGGCTGCGGGACGGGACGGCTGCTCGAGTTCGCCATGAGCGGCGTGGATGCGTCGCGGGCGATGCTCGATGTCGCCGCCAGTAAATTCCCCGACCGGCTACTGCGGCAGGCCCGGCTTCCGGACCTCGGAGCTCCGCTGGCGCGCTACGACGCGGCAATCTGCTTCCATGTATTCATGCATCTGGACCAGGCGAGCATCGCGCAATCGCTGGCGGCGATCGCCGGGCAGGTGCGTGCCGGGGGAGTGTTAATCGTCGACATCCCATCCCGGCACAGGCGGGCGATGAATCGGCGGCGCCCCAGCCAATCGGGCTGGCATGGCGACACCGCCGCCACCGGCGCCGACATGGCGCGCTGGGCCGGTCCCGCCTGGCGCATCGCCGAGCGGCGCGGCATCTTGTTCTTCCCGATCCACCGACTGCCCTCCTTCGCGCGTCCCTTGCTGCGCGGACTCGACAGGCTGATCGGCTGCACTTGGCTGGCGCGCTACGCGTCATACCATGTGTACCGGCTCGAGCGCCAGCCATGAAGCTGCTGCGCAACTTGCTGCGGCAGGCCATGCCCCTCGCCACGCGGCAGACGCTTGCGCATGCGATGCGCCATTGGCGCGATCGCCGCCGCGGCGTGCTCCTGAAGCGCGCGCATAGCGGGGCCGATTTGCACGGCTACACACTGCAAGCCGAGGTCGTGCAGCCGGTCAGGCCGGGCGCCCTGTTCGAGAACAAGCTGCGCAACCTGGCCAAGGGCGCGAACGGCATCGATTTGTCCACGGTCGCACCCGGCCAGGTATGGTCATTCTGGTGTTATGTGGGCGAACCGAATGAACGCAATGGCTATGTGTATGGCCGCAACCTGGTCAACGGCCAGCTCACACGCCAATTGGGCGGTGGCCTGTGCCAGCTCTCGAGCATGCTTTACCATCTGGGTTTATTGGCGGGCATGCTCGTCGACGAGCGCCATCCGCACAGCATCGACATCTATCGGGAACACGAGCGTTTTACGCCGCTCGGCGCCGATGCCACCGTGGTCTGGGGATTCAAGGACCTGCGGCTGGTGAATCCGCATCCGGTCGACATCGTATTCCGCTGCCGGCTCGAGGGCCACTTTTTGAAAGGCTATGTCTACGCCAAGGGCAAGCTGCCGAAAATTGAACTAAGCTTTGCGCGTGAACAGCTTCAGCCGGACCGCGTGCTCGTCCGCACCCTCGTCAATAAGGCGCGGCACACAGAAACCATTTACGTGCAACGGCACCTGGATCTGGTCGCCTGACGCGCGCATCCCGCCGACGCGGCACGGCATTGCGGGACTCACCCTGCCGGCGCGCGTCCGATGCTGCGGGCATACCATTCATCGAGCGAAAACCGGCCGGCGCCATGGGTCGCCATCACCAGCCCGATCGCGATCAGCACGGCCGCCGGCCACCAGCCGCGCAAATCCTGGTGCCAGTGCACCATCGCACAGGCGACGACAAAGTTGAGCGCGCAAATCAATCCCGCCCAGCGCGTCAGGGCACCGAGCAGAAACGCCACGCCGCAGAAAAGCTGCCCCCACACGGACAAGGGCGCCATGAGCTCGGGATGAATGAATTTATTGGCTCGCAGGAAACCGACGAATTCCTGCATCCGCGCTGCGCTTTCAATGTTGTCCCAAACGCCGTGCAACAGAAATGCACCTGTCAGCAAACGCAGCAACAGAAAAGCGAGGTCGTCGCCCGCGCGCAGAAATGAAAGTTCAAGCCAGGCTGCGCGTGTCGGCATCGCGGTATTCCTTGCTGTATTCAGCGGGTTTCAGTCTTTCTCCGAAGATTCAATAATAGCCGAATTGCCTGGTAAAAATGGGATATTCGGATTTTGGACGTTCGCCCCCGTCTGCGTGGCCCATTGTGCGCTGGCGGTGTCGGCGCCTTGAATCCGGCACCGCGGCGTGTCGTAAAGCACGACATCGGAAGCCGTTACCGGCCTATCGTCCGGGTCGACCGCACGATTTTTTCGATCGCAGCCTTGACCAAGAGGATCCGCATGAATCCCCAATTAGAAGTGGCGTATACCCGTTTCGAACAACTCGGCAACGAGACGCTGCGCATGCTCCCCGGCGCCGGCATCGCCATCTTCATCCTCTTTCTTTTTGCCGCCCACTGGATCCGGAAATTCGTCCAGCACCTCAACGCCCGGCGCTTTCAACACAACCTTGTGCTGGTGCTCGGACGCATCGCGCAGTGGGGCATCATTTTGCTCGGTCTGCTGCTTGCCATCGCGATCGCGTTTCCCTCGTTCACCCCGGCGAACCTCATCAGCGCCCTGGGCATCACGGGGATCGCGATCGGTTTCGCCCTTCAAGGATATCTTTGAAAATTTCCTTGCCGGCATTCTGATCCTTGCGACCGAACCATTTCGCAACGACGACCAGATCATTTTCGGCGCTTT
The DNA here is from genome assembly GCF_003011895.2 of Massilia glaciei. Classification (GTDB taxonomy): domain Bacteria; phylum Pseudomonadota; class Gammaproteobacteria; order Burkholderiales; family Burkholderiaceae_D; genus Telluria_A; species Telluria_A glaciei. The sequence continues at coordinate 7,590 of NZ_PXWF02000274.1, forward strand.
CGAGGGCACCGTCGAAAAGATCGAAACGCGCGCGACCATGATGCGCACCTACCGAAGAGACCGACGGCGATCGGCGGCGCCAGCGCGAGGGCTGGCCGCCACGGCCGGGCCAGGGGGGCGACCAGCCAACTGTCGCCCCAACAGGCCCCTAGGCCTCGCAGCGCAATGGCGTCGGCGCCCGCTCCGAATGCCGCGCGCAGCCCGCCGCGAGCGCCCGGCGCACCGGCCCCAGGCGTTCGGCGAGCAGCGCGCTATCGTGCGGGGCTGGAACGGTGCGCGCGCAAAGCTCGGCGATATAGTCGAGCTGCGCCAGCAGGTCGTGGTGCCGGCGCCCGTCCACGGCCAGGGAGCCGAGCGTCTCGATGGTGGCGATCATGCGCAGGATGACGGCGACATTGCCGCCGGCACTGCGCCGTATCTGGTCGAAGGCCTCGGCCAGCATGCCGGCGAAATCGGGCGAGACGGCCACGATTTTCAGTGCGCCCCCCGCGTGCCGGTAGGGCGAAGGGATCGCGCGGCGCGCCATCGAGGCGATGACCGCGCCAAGGTAGTCGAGGCACATGGCCGCCGTCGTCGAATCGTTGACCCCCGGCGACAGTGCCTTGAGCGCGACGTCGACGAGCTGGCGGACCCCGAATGCGGGATCCTGCTCGACGGTCCGGTAGGCGCTCACGGAAATCGTCTTGTGCAGCGCGCAGGCGCCGTCCCAGCCGGCCGCCGCCGCGCCGGAGATGGAGAATACGGGGGTGCCTTCAAGCACGAATTGCCCGACTGCGCGCTCCACCCTGACCATCAACCGCGATTCGCAGGCGATGCGCAGCAGCGCCTCGTGGTCGATGCTTTGCATATAGCCGCTCCTGGGCGCCAGCACCGGGATCCAGCACGCGCGCGCGACCGTCGCGGCGGCGGCCGCCGCCGCGGCCGACTCGCCCGTCAGGGCGTTGTCGTCCGGCACGGGGTAGATCGATTCGATGGCGGCGATGGTCTCTGCGGCGATATGGGCCAGGATGGTCGATGCCTGGATCGACAGCGCGATATGGTGGATGAAAACGATGAGCACGGCCACGCCGACGACGGCGAGCACCATCGCGACCGACACTGCAAGCACCGGGACGAACACGGTATCGTCCTGCCCGTGGACGCCGCGCAGGACGATGATGCAGTAGACGAAGATGCCGGCGAAAATGCCGATCGACGCCTGCGTGACGCGGCTGCGCATGAAGGTGCGCAGCACGCGCGAGCTGTACTGGCTCGAGGCGAGCGCCAGCGCGACGAGCGTCATCGAAAACACAATGCCGACGACCGAGATCATGGAGCCGGCGATGGTCGAGAGCATCGCGCGCGCGCCAGCGCCGCTGGCGCCGAACAGGCGGGGATAATTCTTCATCCATTCTTCGAGCGCGTTCTCGTCGAGGTGCGTGAGCGCGAACGCGAGGACGATCGCCAGCGTCAGGATCAGGTATGGCAAGAACCAAAAACTGGCGCGCATTTCATTCCAAATATGCCTCATACGGTACATGCCGTTCCTTTATGTGTGCGGATCAACTGAAATAGAACTGAAATAACGCCGGAATGCCGCGCGGCGGCGTCCGCCGCGGCCGCATCATGGCGCGACGCGCTCCCTCACATGGGCCAGCTCCAGGCGCAGTTGCGCGACCTCCGTCCTCAGCTCGCGCAAAGCCTGGGCCGTCGCGCCGTCGACGCCTTGCTCATGGTCGCGGCCGATAAAATACGTGGCGATCGTACCGGTCACATACCCGAACACGGCAAACGCGTAGATCGCCAGGAACATGCACAGCAGGCGCCCCTCGCCGGTGCGCGGCCAGTACTCGCTGCCCATGGTCGTCATCATCATCCCGGTCCACCAGAGCGCCGACCAAAAATCGTCGATCCCGTTGGCGGCGCCCGTACGGCCCTCGAAGTGGAGCATGCCTGCCGCGCCCGCCAGGGTTACGACCACGGTGAGCGACAGTACATAGCCGAAGCCGCGCCGCTGCATGGTGTCGCCGAGCGCGCGCATGCCGCGGTTGATCGAGGCCAGGATCCGCACCAGCGGCAAGCCGCGCAGGCGGGCCAAGCCGCGCAGCGCGCGGGCGAAACGCAGCACGCGCAATGCGGGAAGCAACAGCGCGATGGCCGTGAGCCAGTTCCTTTTTATATACACGAGCTTGCGCGGCGCCAGTGTCAGCCGCATCGCGAAGTCGGCGATGAACAGCGCCCAGATCAGGGTGGTGATGTTCTGGCCCGTCGCGTCCAAGCCGCGTGCCAGGTCCACGACCATCAGGCAAAGCCAGACGAGGCCCAGCAAGGCCATCGGCGTTTCGAGGAAATCGTTAATCTTGCGCAGGAGTTGGAGGCGATTGCGGTTGAGCGCGAAAGTGGTGCCGCGCGCCTCGCGCTCCTTGTTGGCGGTCTGATCGTCCTCCCGGGCATTTCCCATTGCGTCACCTTGTTGACTTGACCTATGGCCAGTATAGGACGGTTGGGAAATTGCCGGCGCGCGCAGCGGGCCTGAAAAACACCCAGGAAACACCCAGGCATCGGCCCGCGAAGACGGGGAGCGGGTGGCCGGCGAGGCTACCTTCGCTTGGCGCCTCGAAGAAATAGCGCAAGACCCACTTTGGCGGGCCGGGCCGCAATGCGAGCGCGGCGGCGTCGAGCCAGCGGCAGGCCCGACAGGATTCCCGGCCGGGATTACTTGGTGCAGGTCAGGCGCACGGAGGCGAATTCGTCGAAAAAACCCATTTTCTTGCTAATGTCCGGAACTTTTTGCCCCGGCTTGAACTGTCCGACCAGATCTTCGAACCGCTCGTTGTCGTAGACGGTCAAGGTGGCCTTGGGACCCATTTCGACGCTATCGACCCTGTCGTCCCAGTTCAGGCCGAACGGGCCGCTCATGTCGGCGAGCGACAGCGGCCCGGTCAGGACCAGTGTGTCGCCCGCGTAGTTGTTGGCCGAATGGATCCGTGCCCAGCAGCCGGAGCGCATCGAATTGTCTTTGGCGGCGACGTCGATTGGCACGAGCATGAATACCGCTGTCGGCACTGTGGCCCGGCCCGCGGCCGCCCCCGTTTGCCCGGCGGCGGCGCTGCCGCCCATGGAGGTTGCGCCCGGCTGCCGGGTGGTGTCGGCCGGCTGCCTCGTGGTATCGCTTGCCTGCCCCGCCCCCATGCCATCGGCCACGCCGAAGGCGGGGACGGCTGCCAGCATGGCCAGCAGTGTGAGTCGAGAAATGTGTTTAGTATGCATGATGCCCTCCGATTTGAATGCGGCGTCCGGCATCCAGAATGGATACCAATAGCACCTAGCAGCCTGTCGGACGTAATGGAAATCGGCTGCAAATCCGCCTGAGCGGTCCATATTCCGCCGCTTTTTTGGTCAATAGAATAACTATTGACCTTCAAAATCGTCGAAATCTGTCCTCGCTCAGCCGAATTTTCGCTTCGATTCTTTAAGTCCGACAGGCTGCTAGGTGTTTGGAGGACCATTGAGCCCGTTCAGTTCCAATACGAGCTGGACAGGGAGGGTACCGTTGCAAGAACCGATGCCGGGCCGCCCTGTCGGGGACAGGGTTTTCGCCATCCCGTTTTAGTGCGTCAAGCCGACGGAATCGTCAAACCGCGCGCCACGGCCGGGCGCGCCACGAACGCTTCGAGCGCACGCAACACGTTCGGGAAATCGCTGATGCCGACCAGATCGCCGGCCGCATAAAAATGGATCAGGTTATTAATCCAAGGAAAGATGGCGATGTCGGCGATCGTGTAGCTACCGCCCATGATCCAGGCGCGGCCCTTGAGCCGGTCGTTGAGCACCGCCAGCAGGCGCCGCGATTCGGCCGCGTAGCGCTCGCGCGGCCGCTTGTCCTCGTACTCCTTGCCCGCGAACTTGTGGAAGAACCCGAGCTGGCCGAACATCGGGCCGATGCCGCCCATCTGGAACATCACCCACTGGATGGTCTCGTAGCGGGCCGCCGCCTCCTTGGGCAGAAAGAGTCCCGTTTTTTCGGCCAGGTAGAGCAGGATCGCGCCGGACTCGAACAAGGCGAGCGGCTGACCATCGGGCCCGTTCGGATCGATGATGGCGGGAATTTTGTTGTTCGGATTGAGGGACAGGAACTCCGGTGAGAGCTGGTCGTTGGTCTCGAAGCTGAGCAGGTGCGGTTCGTACGCCACCCCGGTTTCTTCGAGCATGATCGATACCTTGACGCCGTTCGGGGTCGGCAAGGAATAGAGCTGGAGCCGCTCGGTATGCCGGGCGGGCCACTTTTTGGTGATCGGGAAGCAATTGAGGTCGGTCATGGGGGGCTCGCAGCGGTGAATGAGGCCCCGAGTCTAGCAAAGTATCCGTATGGCCGCTTTTCCAAGCCGCGATCTTGCAACCTTACTATTTTGCAACATTCTTGATGCCCGCATCGCCCGATTGACCGCCGGATCAGTGCAAGGAGGTGATCGCGTAGCCTTTTTCGGCGATTTGCTCGCCCAGATGCTCGATCTCGAAATCGGGCAGTTGATCGGCTTCATCGGCGATCTCAAAAGCCCTCGCCTCGATTTGCCATTCCGTGTTGGTGGCCTCTTCTGGAATGTTTCGGTCCTGCGGAACCGCCAGGTAGGAGAACTTGCCGTCGCCGTCGGCTCGCCGGTAAATATCAAAACGCATGATTTCTCCTGTATAAAATGCAAATTTGGCGTGTGCAACACCCGCCTCCACCAATGTAGTCCTCGGTATCGTTTCGGTCTGTTAGGTAGTTAACGTAAGGGCGCATGGCCCGGCCCTGCGCGTTCACCGCCCCGGATTACCGCCAAGGATACGTGCCGGCAACATCACAAGCGCGCGCAGGAGTTCGAACACGGCTTCGACGCCGATGCCGAGCAAACGGAAAGGCAGGCACAGCAGCCAAACCAGGGGATAGAGAACAAGCGCGAGCAGTGCCAGCGGCCAGCACAGGATGAATACAAGCAGCCACAGCATAAAACCCAGCATCACACACTCCTTGGAAACGACGTTTTGGATGTGTGTACTTTAGCGGGCGGCGGGAGGCGTAGCAATCGGCACGCGATCAACGGTGCCGTGCGCCGATGAACCGGCAGTTTGGGATGATGAACGGGCGTTTGCGCCGATGAACACTGCGTCGCGATGGCGTGTTTATTGTCCGACGCAAATGATCTTGGTCTGGTATTCGTGCGCGCCGGCCTTCTTGGAGCCGGCCCAATCGATCACTTCCTGGGCTTGCGCAACCGTCATGATGGTCGCTTTATCCTTGTTCTTGATGAAGGAGACGCCTTCGAATTTGCCTTCTTTGCTACGCATCACTTTGGCGAAGACGGGCGGTTTGCTGCCGTCGTCGCTGATTTTGTTTTGCTGGACGAGGTAGCGCTGGTCGATGTTTTCCATGGGGGTATATAGAATGAATTGGATCAATGCGCCATTTTAAAGCCTGCGCGCGCTCGGCGTCGGAAATTCAGGTGTAACTGGCAACGTCTCCGGCGGGCCGCGGCGCCCCCGGCACCACCTCGGCCCGCAACGCCGTTTGTAGCGCAGCGATCGACGCGCCGGCGCGGTACGCGAACGCCAATTGCAATGTCTGGCCGGCGCGCACCTGCACCGGGTTTTCCAGCGGCACCGTCATGTAGTCGTTGAGCCAGTCGATGGTGCTCGAACGCGCCTGCACGACCGCCAGAATGTTTTTGCCGATGAAGCGAAGCGCGTTGACGACCCCGTCCTTGTCGACCACCATGCTGCCCTCCCAGGCGATGCGCAACTCGTTGGCCTGGCTGAAGTCGACGATGCTGTAGACCACCGGCCCGGCCAGTTCGAGCGTGCCGGGATGCGCCACGCCGGTTTGCTGGAACTGCACGATGGGCGCGTAGAAACCTTCGAAATGGTACTCCTGTTGCACGGGCTGGACGGCCATGATGACGGCCTCCGGCAGGAACACCGGCAGGCTGCCGCCGAAGTGCGCCAGGTAGCGCCGCTTAAACGATTCGATCAGCTCAAGCTGCTTTTCGCGCAGCAGGCCGACGTGGAGCATCTCGCAAATGACCAGATCCACCGGCTCGGGCGGCAGGTATTCGAAGGCGTCGGCGTGGATCACCTGCACGCGTTGGCCATCCGGGTTCAGCGCCAGCGATTTGCGCGAGGCGGCGACCAGGTCGGGGTTGAATTCCACACAGTAGACCCTGGCGGCCTTGGCCGCGGCGAACCACGACAGCACGCCGGTGCCGCCACCGAGTTCGAGCACCACGGCGCCGGGTCGCACCGCGTAATCGATCGCCGCCTTGAAACCGCGCATGCGCTGCTGGTCCATCAACATGTTGTGGTGGTAGTGGGCGGGGATGAATTGCCCCAGATAGCAGCTTTCGATCTCCTGTTCCTCGAGCATGGCCTTACCTTACCTTCCCTTCCCTTCGATTCGCGCCGCGCCCCCTGCCCTGCGCAAGCCGGGCGGTGCAGGCTTAGCCATTATGGACAGGACGGGCGCGCGGGGAAGCGGCGAGCTCGTGGCCGTTCACCCGCCAGTTCGCCGATTGCCCGCCGTTCCGCGATTTGTTCAAAAATCCAAGCCGCCTTGGCGCGCGATCTTGAACAAATCGAAGAAGTTGTCGGTCGTTTGCTGCGCGACCTGGCGCAGCGGCACGCCTTTGAGGTCGGCGAGGTACTCGGCGACATGGCACACGAAGCCCGGCTCGTTCACCTTGCCGCGGTGCGGAACCGGGGCCAGGTAGGGCGAATCGGTCTCGATCAGGATCCGCTCGAGCGGCACGGCGCGGGCGACGGCCTGCAGTTCCTTGGCGCTTTTAAACGTCACGATGCCCGAAAACGAGATGTAGAAACCCATCGCGATGGCCGCCTCGGCCACCTCGAGCGACTCGGTGAAGCAATGCATTACCCCGGCCACGCCGCCCTTGTCGGTGCCGGCGCCCTCCTCCCGCATGATGCGGATGGTGTCGGCGCTCGACGCGCGGGTGTGGATGATCAGGGGCTTGCGGGTTTGCCTCGAGGCCCGGATGTGCACACGGAAACGCTCGCGTTGCCATTCGAGGTCGCCCTCGAGGCGGTAGTAGTCGAGCCCTGTTTCGCCGATCGCGACGATCTTCGGATGCGCGGACAGGGCCACGAGTTGTTCAACATCGGGCTCGGGCGTGTCTTCGTAGTCGGGGTGCACCCCGACCGAGGCGAAAATGTGCGGGTACTGTTCGGCCAGCGCGAGCACTTGCGGGAACTCGGGCAGATTGACCGAGACGCACAGCGCATGCGTGACCTTGTTCTCGGCCATTTTGGCCAGAATTTCGGGCATGCGCGCCGCCAGCTCGGGGAAATTGATGTGGCAATGGGAGTCGATATACATGCAGGCATTGTACGCGAGCAGGCAAAAACACGGTGGCGGGCGGGCCGCCCGGGGCCCGTCCGGGCCGCCTCAGCCGACGCGTTTGCCGAGGATGATCAGGTCGCGTTCGATGCCGTCGAGATTGGCCACGCGTGGCAGCTTGGCCCAGCTCTCAAAGCCGAACCTGGCGAACAGTCCCAGGCTAGGCGCATTGTGGCCAAAGATGAATCCCAACAAGGTGTGCACCGCGATTTCGGGCGCGAAGGCGATCGCCTGTTCCAGGCAATAGCATCCGATGCCCTTGCCGCGCGACGCCTCGTCGATATAGATCGACAGTTCCGCCGTGCCCGAATAGGCGGGCCGCCCGTAGAAATTGGAATACGACATCCAGCCGAGCACGGCCGGCGCGGCCGAATCGTCATCGGCCGCGTGGATCACCCATAGAGGCCGGCGTCCGGGCGTGTGCTCGTCGAACCACTGTTGGCGCGAGGCGGCCGACACCGGCTCGGTGTCGGCCGTCACTTCGCGCGAGGCGACCGTGGAGTTGTAGATGTGGACGATCCGGGCCAGGTCTTCCTGGCGGGCATTGCGGTGGACGAAGGAAGGCATGGTGGCGCAAAAACCTGAACAAAAGAACGTGGACGAAAGCTTGCTGGGGGACGGGCAGCGTGTGGGTCGCTTAGAGCGTGTGGGTCGCGCGCGAGGAGCGCAGCGCGGCGCCCAACACCTCTTCGATGCGCAAGCGGGCGCGCTGGCCCGTCTCGTCGTCGGGGAAATGCACGCCGATGCCCTGCACCTTGTTGTTGTTGGCGCCGGCCGGCGTGATCCAGGCGACCTTGCCCGCGATCGGGTATTTGTTCGGGTCGTCCATGAGCGACAGGATCAGGTAGATCTCGTCGCCGATCTTGTAGGTTTTTGGGGTCGGCACGAACATCCCGCCGCACTTCAGAAATGGCATGTAGGCCGCGTACAGGGCGGCCTTTTCTTTGATCGCCAGCGACAACACCGACGGCCGAACGGGCGCCGGTGCATTCGGGTCAACGGGTCTGCCACTCATCTAAATCCTTTCAGGTACAGCATGCAATGTAGTCGAGTAACAATTCTTCGACGAACAACTTGGGTGACAAGGGATGGTCCGCGATGGCCCGCCTGTCGTTGGCGCTCTTGATCGCGCGCATCAGTTTGGCCGTGTGGACCTTGGCCGACAGGGCGGCGAGCTCGCTTTGATAACGCGGATAATATCTAATCTTACCCGACAGTTTGTATGAAAGCACGTCGTACAGCCAACGTTGTTGCCACGAGACAAGTGACGCCAGCGGCGCCTTCATGAGTTTCTCCGCCGCCTTGAGCGCGTTGTCGACATTCGGGCGCGCCAGAACTTGTAGGAACGCCTCCATGTCGTCGCGGTTGCCGGTCTCGGCCTGGGCCAGCGCGGCCAGCGGCGCGCCGCCCTGTTCGCGCAGCCAGCTGTCGGCGTCGGCCAGGCCCTGCTCCTTGAGCCACAGCAGGGCGGCACCGTGGTCGGGCATCGGCAGAGCGAATTTGCGGCAGCGCGACAAGATGGTCGGCAGCAGGCGGTCGATGCCGTTGGTCGCGACCAGGAACACGGTTCCCGGCGGCGGCTCCTCGAGCGTCTTGAGCAAGGCGTTCGAGGCGTGCACGTTGAGCGCCTCGGCCGGATAGAGCACGACCACGCGCAGGCCCTGGCGGTGGGTCGAGATGTTCATGAAGTCGGCCAGGTTGCGGATCTGTTCGATCTTGATCTCGCGCGACGGCGCCTTGGTCGACTTCGATTTTTTGCCCGTGCCGCCGGTGTCGGCGTCGGCGCCCTCCTCGCCCTCGGGCGGCTCGTCCTCCAGCGCCTCGGGGCGCACCCGGCGGTAGTCCGGATGGTTGTGCTGCGAGAACCAGCCGCAGGACACGCACGCGCCGCAGGCGTGGCCATCGGCTTGCACGTTTTCGCACAGCAAGGACTGGGCGAAGCATTCGATGAAGTCCGACTTGCCGCTGCCGGCCGTGCCATGGAACAGGATCGCGTGCGGCATGCGCTCGCGCAGCAGTTGCAACTGTTGCCAGGCCGCGGCTTGCCAGGGGTAGATTGAAGTAGCCATGGCGCCGCCTACAACAGGTGCTCGAGGATGCCGGCGAGCCGGGCCCGGGTTGCCTCGATGCTTTGGGTCGAATCGATCACAGTGATCCGGCTTGGAAACTGCGCGGCGCGGCGCAGGTATTCGCCGCGGCAGGCCGCGAAAAAATCGGCCTGTTCCTGCTCGAACTTGTCGAGCGTGCGGGTGGCGTCGAGCCGCGCGCGGGCGACCTCGAGCGGCACATCGAACAGCAAGGTCAGGTCGGGCTGGAGCGCGGGATGGACCCAGTGCTCGAGCACCTCCATCTTGGCGCGGTCGAGTCCGCGCCCGCCGCCCTGGTAGGCGAAACTGGCGTCGGTGAAACGGTCGGAGATGACCCAGTCGCCGCGCGCTAGCGCCGGCGCGATGACCTGCGCGATGTGCTCGCGCCGGCTTGCGAACATGAGCAGGGCTTCGGTTTCGAGATGCATTTTTTGGTGCAGGAGCAACTCGCGCAATTTTTCGCCGAGCTCGGTGCCGCCCGGCTCGCGCGACGACACGACGGTTTTTCCGCGCGCGCCGAGCAATTCGGCCACGTACGCGATGTGGGTCGATTTTCCGGCCCCGTCGATGCCCTCGAAGCTGATGAACCTGCCGCGTGCCGCCTTGTTGTTTGGTCTGTCCTGGGTCATGGAACGTCGGTGGCCTATCGTTGGTATTTGTTCACTGCGCGGTTGTGGTCGGGCAGGTTGTCGGAGAAATGGCTGGTGCCGTCGCCGCGCGAAACGAAGTACAGGGCCATGGTTTTTTCGGGGCCGAGCGCGGCGGCCAGCGATTCGCGTCCGGGCAGCGCGATCGGGGTCGGCGGCAGTCCGGCGCGGGTGTAGGTATTGTAGGGCGTGTCGGTCTCGAGGTCGCGCTTGCGGATCTTGCCGGCGTACTTGGTGCCCATGCCGTAGATGACGGTCGGGTCGGTCTGGAGCAGCATGCCGTTGCGCAGCCGGTTGACGAACACGCCGGCGATGCGCGAGCGCTCCGATTTCTGGCCGGTTTCCTTCTCGACGATCGAGGCCATGATCAGCGCCTGGTAGGGCGTCTTGTACGGCAGGCTGGCGTCGCGCTTGGCCCAGGCCTCGTCGAGCTGGCGCTTGAGCAGCGCGTACGACTGCTTGTATATCTGCAGGTCGCTCGCGCCCTTGGCGAAAAGATAAGTGTCCGGAAAGAACAGGCCTTCGGGATGCTTGTAGTCGTCGCTGATGCGCGCCAGCAGCATGTCGTCGGGCAGCTCGCTGGTGTCGTGCTTGAGCCCCGGGTGGGCCGCGATGGCGGCGCGCATCTGGCGGAAGGTCCAGCCCTCGATGATGGTCAGCGACTCCTGGGCGAATTCGCCGCGCACCAGCTGGTCGAGCAGGCGCAGCGGCGTGGTGCCCGGTTTCAGGTCGTAGCTGCCGGCCTTGATCTTGCCGCTCTTTTGCGTCAGGCGCGCCAGCAGCGAGAACAGCGTCGGGCTGATGTTGGCGCCGCCGGCGATCATCGATTGGCCGGCCATGGCGACGCTGCTGCCAGGCTCGACCGTGAATTCGACGGCCGGGCCCTCGGCGAAGACCGGGGTCTTGGCCCAGTGGCTGAATCCGGCCGCGGCCGCGGCGGACCCGAGGACGGTTATAAGCAGTAGTTTTTTTATGAAAGCCATACTCTGTGTTCGTGGTTTTGGGGGCGGCTCGGCGCGTTTTTCTCGACAACCCTATAATGAGCCCGTAATGATAAAGCTTATGGCGGGAAAAATTCGGAATTTATGAAAAACTGGAACGATTATCTCCTCGCCATGGGCGGGCGTGCCGCGGCCGGCGCCGTCGAAGGCCAGCCTTTGGCGCTTTGCGATTTCGGTCAGGCAGTTGGAGTCGCCTCGCTCGCCGATGGTTTCGTCGCCCCGATCACCGACATGGGACTGATCGCCGTCAGCGGCGAAGACGCCGCCCGGTTCCTGCACGGGCAACTGACCAACGACGTCGAGCACCTGCCGCCCGACCAGGCGCGGCTGGCCGGCTACTGCACCCCCAAGGGGCGTTTGCAGGCAAGTTTTCTCATGTGGCGCGACAGCGGGACGATCTTCCTGCAGTTGCCGCGCGCAATCCAGGCGCCGCTGCAAAAGCGGCTCGCGATGTTCGTCATGCGCGCCAAGGCCAAGCTGGCCGACGCCACCGACGCGCCCGCCAACGCCGCCGTGATCGGCATCGGCGGCGCCAAGGGCGGCGCCGTCCTCGAGCAACTCGCCGGCACCCTGCCCCCTATGCCCTACGGCAAGGTCGAGGGCCCCGCCGGCACCGTGATCCGCCTCGCCGACGCGCTCGGCGCGCCGCGCTACCAATGGCTCACCAGCGCCGAAACGGCGCGGGCGGCGTGGCCGGCGCTGTCGTCGCGGCTCGCCGTCGGCGGCAACGACGCCTGGCAGTTGTCGTCGATCCACGCCGGGGTGCCGACCATCACCGCAAAGACGCAGGAACAGTTCGTGCCCCAAATGATCAACTTCGAGTTGCTCGGCGCGGTCAACTTCAAGAAAGGCTGCTACCCCGGCCAGGAGATCGTCGCGCGCAGCCAGTACCTTGGCAAGCTCAAGCGTCGGGCCGTGCTGGCCGGCATCGATGGCGCGCCCGCCCACGCGGGCGACGAGGTGTTCGCCGCGTCCGACCCGGGCCAGCCGAGCGGCATGGTGGTCAACGCCGCGCCCAATGGCGCCGGCGGCACCGATGTGCTCGTCGAGATCAAACTGGCCGCGATGGAACAAGGCGACCTGCACCTCGGCTCGGCCACCGGTGCGGCGCTGCGGATCATGCCGATGCCCTACGCGCTGGACGCCCTAGAGTTGTAGCGCGATCCACACATCACTCCGTACAAGCCATGTTCGATTTGTATATTTATTATCAGGTGCGCGCGGCCGACGCCGACGCGCTCGCCCCGCGCGTGCGCGCCATGCAGGACCGGCTTGCCGCCGACCACGGTGTCGCCGGCCAGCTCAAGCGCCGTCCCGGCGCCAAGGACAGCCGGCAAACCTGGATGGAGATTTATCCCGCGACCGCCGCCGGCTTTGATGCCGCGCTCGCCGCCGCCGTGCAAGATGCCGCACTATCGGAACTGACCGACGGACATCGCCACATCGAAGTTTTTACGGATATTACGGATATTACGGATATAACACCATGTGCCTGATCGTATTTGCATGGCAGGTCGTGCCCGGGGCTCCCCTGGTCGCCGCCGCCAACCGCGACGAGTTCTACGACCGCCCGGCCAGCGCCGCATCGGCCTGGGCCGAGCATCCGAATGTCTACGCCGGGCGCGACCTGCAAGGCGGCGGCAGCTGGATGGGCATCACGCAGGACGGCGCGAACGGCCCGCGCTTCGCCGCCGTGACCAACATCCGCGGCCCGCACGAACGGCGCGCCGACGCCCCCTCGCGCGGCGCACTGGTGGCCGACTTCTTGGCCGGCACACTGAGCGCGGCGCAATACATCGACCACATCGCCGAGGGCAGCGCCGCCTACAACGGCTTCAACCTCGTGGTCGGCGACCGCGCCAGCCTGTACTGGTACTCCAACCGCGGCGGCGAGGATGCGCGCAACGGCATGCAGCTCGCGCCCGGCATCTACGGCATCTCCAACGGCCTGCTCGACGCGCCCTGGCCCAAGGTCGTGCGCACCAAGGCCGAGTTCGCTAGTCTGCTGTGCCAGGGCGCGCCCGAGGACGCCTACTTCGAAATGCTGGCCGACACCACCCGCGCGCCCGACCTGCGCCTGCCCGACACCGGCATCGCGATCGACCTCGAGCGCGTGTTGTCGGCCGTGTGCATCGAAACGGCCGGCTACGGCACCCGCACCTCGACCGTGGTGCGGCTCTACAACGACGCGCCGGCCGAACTCAACGAGCGCCTCGTCCAATAGTGCGATAGAAAAAGAAAAGGGCCGGTCCCGCGCGGGCCGGCCCTTCGTTTGCTTCCTGTAAGTACTTAATCCGCCTGCATCTTGGCGCGCAGCTTGTCGCGGATGTGCGGGCTGTCCTTGTATGGATCGGCCGGATTGCGCTGGTTCACGATGTCCTCCATGCGGTTGGCGACGTTGCCCAGCGCGCCGGGATGCGAATAGATATAGAACTGGCCGTCGCGGATCGCGTCGAACGTCTTTTGCGCGACGTCGGACGCCGACACCTTGCCCGATTCCACCGCCTTCGACGTCATCGCCTGCGCCGCCTTTTGGCTTGCCGTGGCCGCCTCGGCCACCTTGACGTCGTCGGGGCGGTTGCGGTGCGACTGGCTGATACCGGTGGGAACAAAATAAGGGCACAGCACCGAGGCGCCGATCGGCGCGTCGACCAGTTGCAGGTCGTGGTACAGCGTTTCGGAAAGGGCCACCACGGCGTGCTTGGAGACGTTGTACACGCCCATCGTCGGCGCGTTGAGCAGACCCGCCATCGAGGCGGTGTTGACGATATGGCCTTCGTACGCCGGGTCCCGCTTGGCGCACTCGAGCATCAATCGGGTGAAGATGCGCACGCCGTGGATCACGCCCCATACGTTGACGCCCATCACCCACTCCCAGTCGGCCTCGCTGTTTTCCCAGATCAATCCGCCCGAACCGACACCGGCGTTATTGAACAGCAAATGCACGGCGCCGAATTCGGCCATCGTCGCGTCGGCCAGGGCCTGGACCTGCTCGCCCTTGCGCACGTCGCAGATGCGCGCCAGCACGACGGCGCCCTGCGCCTCGAGCTCCTGCTTGGCTTTGTCGAGCGCGTCCTGCTGGACATCGGCGAGCACCAGTTTCATGCCGAGCTTGGCCGCGCTGTTGGCGAATTCACGTCCCAGCCCGCTCGCGCCACCGGTAATGACCGCAACCTTGTCTTGAAAATTCTTCATCACATTAACCTTACCAGTTGTTTTCCAAAGTTTTGGCCCTTGAGCAGGCCGATGAACGCGTCCGGCGCCGACGCCAGGCCGGGTGCGACCGTTTCGCGGTAGCGGAGTTGTCCGGCCGCCACCAGGGCGGCCAGTTCCGCCAGCCCCTGCGGCCAGCACTCCAGATGCTCGGTGACGATGAAACCGCGCAGGCTGATCCGCTTGATGAGCAAGGCGCCGATGTTGTGGATCGGCGCCGGCGCCCCGCTGTATCCGGAGATCAAGCCGCACACGGCGATGCGGCCGAAGCCGTTCATGCGCGACAACGCGGCGTCGAACACTGCGCCGCCCGCGTTCTCGAACAGCGCGTCGACGCCGTCGGGCGTGGCCGCCGACAGGTCGGCCAGCAAATTGCCCGCCTTGTAGTCGACGCAGGCATCAAAGCCGAGTTCGACGACGACGTGGGCGCATTTTTCGGGGCCGCCCGCGATGCCGACCGCGCGGCAGCCGCGCAGCTTGGCCAGTTGCCCGAGCACGCTGCCGACGGCGCCGCTGGCGGCCGAGACCACCACTGTTTCGCCCTCGCGCGCATGCATGATGTGGTTCAAGCCGTACCAGGCGGCCATGCCCGGCATGCCGGCCACGCCCAGATACGCCGACAAGGCGATGGTGCCGGTGTCGACCTTGCGCAGCGCATCGCCGCGCGCCACGCCGGCCTCGGCCCAGCCGAGCAAACCGACCACCGCGTCGCCCTCGGCGAAGTCGGGGTGGCGCGACGCGGTCACCCGCCCGGCGGTGCCGCCGATCATGGTCTGGTCCAACTCCTGCGAGGCCGCATAGCTTTTTGCCGCGCTCATGCGCCCGCGCATATACGGGTCGAGCGAGAGGAACTGATTGCGCACGCACACCTCGCCATCCTGCAATTCGGGCAGGATGGCCGATTCGAGGCGGAAATTTTCCGCCTTGACCTCGCCACGCGGGCGCGAGGCCAGCACGATGCGTTGAAAGGGCGGCGCCATCGTCAGACCGCCGAGACGCCGCCGTCGACCGCGAGGGTTTGCCCCGTGATGTGCTTGCCCGCATCGGAGGCGAACAGCACCGTGACGCCCTTGAGGTCTTCGTTGTCGCCGATGCGCCCCAGCGGCGCGTCCTTGGCGAGCGCGTCCTCGCCGAGCGCCTCGAACACGCCCTTGGTCATCTTGGACGGGAAAAAGCCCGGCGCGATCGAATTGATGGTGATGCCATAGCGGCCCCATTCGCCGGCGAGGGTGCGCGTGAAATTGATCACGGCCGCCTTCGAGGTGTTGTAGGCCACGGTCTGGATGGTGTTGGCCGGATTGCCCGACAGGCCGGCGATCGACGAGATGTTGATCACGCGGCCGTACTTGCGCGGGATCATCGACAGCTTGCCGACCGCCTGGGTGACCAGGAAGATGCTGCGGATGTTGAGGTTCATGACCTTGTCCCAGGCCTCGACCGGGTAGTCCTCGGCCGGCGCGCCCCAGCTGGCGCCCGCGTTGTTGATCAAGATGTCGATGTGGCCCAGGCGCTTGAGCGCCTCGTCGACCATCGGGCCGATGTGGGCGTCCTTGGACAGGTCGGCCGCGATGGCCGAGGCCTCGATGCCGCATTGCTTCAAGTGGGCGACGGCCTCGTCGAGATCGGATTGCTTGCGCGACGAAATGACGACCTTGGCGCCCTGCTCGCCGAGCGCCTGCGCCATCTGCAGGCCGAGGCCGCGCGAGCCGCCGGTGACGAGCGCCGTCTTGCCGGCCAGAGAGAACAATTCTTGTGTGGTACGCATAATTTTCCTTAGTGTTGGGGCCGGCGGGTCAGACGGCGTAATCCATGCATTGGCGCGCGTCGCGCACGGCGCCGATGAACGGTTTGATGGCTTGGTGCAGCGGATGGTCGGCATAGGCTTCGAGCGCCTGCTTGCTCGAAAATTCCGAATACAAAACGACGTCGTAGGTCGCCTCGAGCCCTGGCTGGGCCAGCGCGACCTCGAAGCTGAGGATGCCGGGCACGATGTTGGCGCAGGACAGGAGCTTCTCCCTCATCAGCGCGGCGTTCGTGGCGCGGTCGGCGCCCTCGGCGAAATCCTTCAACTGCCACATAACGATGTGTTTGATCATGTTTTTTGCTCCTGTTAAAACCAGGCGTCCTGCATATCGAGCGTGGTGGTGTCGATGCTTGCCAACAAGTCGAGCTGGGGCCCGACCTTCGGCAATTCCCAGTTGAAGAAAAAGCGGCAGGCTTGCAGCTTGCCATTGTAAAAGTCCCGCTCCGATTGCACCGCCGAGTCCACCTTGTTGGCGGCCAGCAGCGCCTGTTCGAGCCACATCCAGGCGACCACGGCGTGGCCGGTGGCCTCCAGATAAACGCTGGCGTTGGCCAGCGTCTTGTTCAGGTCGCCGGCGCCGTACAACAGCGCGGTGACCTCGACGATGCGGGCCCAAACGGCTTCGAGCTGGGCCGCATGCACTTGCAGCTCGGCGGAAACGCCGGCCGCGCGCGCCTTGGCGATGGTTGCGCCCAACTCGGCGCCGAGCGCGTGCAACAGCGCCCCACCCTGCATCGACGCCTTACGGCCGAGCAAGTCGAGCCCGTGGATGCCGTGCGTGCCTTCGTGGATCGCGTTGAGGCGGTTGTCGCGGTAAAACTGTTCGACATTGTATTCACGGGTATAGCCGTATCCACCGTGGACCTGGATCGCGAGGCTGTTGGCTTCGACACACCACTGCGCCGGCCACGACTTGGCGATCGGGGTCAGAAAGTCGAGCAGGCGGCCGGCGTGGGCGCGCGCCTCCGGGGATGGCGCGGTGGCTTGCTCGTCGACCAGGCGGGCGCAATAGAACACGAGTGCCATCGCGCCCTCGACATAGGACTTCTGCGCCAGCAACATGCGCCGCACATCGGTGTGGGCCATGATCGGCAACTGCGGCATGGAGGGATCCTTCTGCGCCGGATGGCGGCCCTGCGGACGGGTGCGCGCGTAATCGAGCGCGTGCAGATAGCCGGTGACGCCGAGCACGGCGCCGCACATGCCGACGCCGATGCGCGCCTCGTTCATCATGTGGAACATGTTCATAAGGCCTTGGTGCGGCTGCCCCACGAGATAGCCGACGGCGCCCGCCTTGCCCGCCGGCTTGAACTTGCCCTCGCCAAAATTGAGCAGGCAATTGGTGGTGCCGCGGTTGCCCATCTTGTGGTTCAGTCCGGCGAGCACGACATCGTTGCGTTCGCCGAGCGAGCCGTCATCGTTGACAATAGACTTCGGAACGATGAACAGCGAAATACCCTTCACGCCCGGAATCAATCGCCCGTCCGGGCCGGGAATCTTGGCCAGCACGAGATGGACGATATTGCCGGCCAAATCATGTTCGCCGGCCGAGATCCACATCTTGTTGCCGCTGAGGCGGTACTGGCGTTCACCCTCGGGGCCGTCGACGGGGTCGGGCAGCGCGCGGGTGGTGATATCGGACAGGCTCGAGCCCGCGTGTGGTTCGGACAGGCACATCGTCCCGAAAAACTTCCCAGCAAACAAAGGCCGCACGAACTGCTCGACCTGGCGCACGGTGGCGCACTTGAGCAAGGTGTTGGCGTTTCCGATCGTCAAAAACAAGTACGACGACGTCGAAATATTCGCAGCCGTAAAGTACGCCGACACGGCCTTCTCGACGACGCAGGGAAGCTGCATGCCATCGAGTTCATAGTCTTGGCCGGCGGCCATCAAACCGGCGGCGGAGAACGCGTCGAGCGCGGTCTTCACCTCTGGAATGATGGTGACGGATTGGCCATCGAAATGTGGCTCGTTGTTGTCGCTCTTCTTATTATGCGGCGCAAACAAGTCGCTCGCGATCTGCTCGGCGGTATCAAGCGCGGCGTCGAAGGTCTCCCTGCTGTGGTCCTCGAAGCGCGGCCGCTTGGTGAGCGCCACGGCGTCGAGCCACTCGTAGAGAAGGAATTCCAGATCGCGGCGCGAAAGAATTTTCGATTGCATGATAGCCTCAAAAAACCAACTGTTTTTAACCGGAAGAGAACGGCATTTTTTAACCGGGGTCTGACCCCACTTATGAAATATTTCATAAGTGGGGTCAGACCCCGGTGGTGAATTTATGCGAGGCGCCCCTATGGCGCGAGCCCGAATTTACTAACCGGGGTCTGACCCCGGTTGAGAAATCTTCCTTAACCGGGGTCAGACCCCGGTTACGAAATGCGATTCGAATGGGGAATGGTTGCGGTCAGGCGACTTCGAACAGGCCGGCCGCGCCCTGGCCGCCGCCGATGCACATCGTTACGACCACGTATTTCACGCCGCGCCGCTTGCCTTCGATCAGGGCGTGGCCCACCAGGCGCGCGCCCGTCACGCCATACGGATGGCCGACCGCGATCGCGCCGCCGTTGACGTTGAGCCGCTCCATCGGGATCCCCAACCGGTCCGCGCAGTACAGCACCTGCACCGCGAACGCTTCGTTCAGTTCCCACAAGCCGATGTCGGCGATCGACAAGCCCGCTTTCGCAAGCAGTTTCGGAATCGCGAACACGGGGCCGATGCCCATCTCGTCGGGCTCGCAACCGGCCACCGCGAAGCCGCGGAAGATGCCCAGCGGCGCCAGGCCCTTGATCTGCGCCACGCGCGAACTCATCAGCACGGCGACCGAGGCGCCGTCCGAGAACTGGCTCGCGTTGCCGGCGCTGATGACCCCGCCCGGCACCGCCGATCGGATCTTCGAGACCGCCTCGAGCGTCGTGTCGGCGCGGATCCCTTCGTCGGCCGAGATCGTCACTTCGCGCGTCACCAGCATCCCCGTCGCCTTGTCGGCCACGCCCATGGTGGTCGTCATCGGAACGATCTCGGCGTCGAACTTGCCCGCCGCCTGGGCGTTCGCCGCGCGCTGCTGGCTCTGCACGCCGTATTCGTCCTGGCGCTCGCGCCCGATGTTGTAGCGCTTGGCCACGGTCTCGGCCGTCTGCAGCATCGGCCAGTAAATCTCCGGCTTGTGCTCCAGCAGCCACGGATCGGCCAGCATGTGGGTGTTCATCTCCTGCTGCACGCACGAGATCGACTCGACCCCGCCGGCGGCGTAGATGTCGCCCTCGCCGGCGATGATGCGCTGCGCCGCCGTCGCGATCGCCTGCAGCCCCGACGAGCAGAAGCGGTTGATCGTCATGCCGCCGGTCGACACCGGGCAGCCGCCGCGCAGCGCGATCTGGCGCGCGATGTTGGCGCCGGTCGCGCCCTCGGGGTTGGCGCAGCCGATCATCAGGTCCTCGACCTCGCCCGACTCGATGCCGGCGCGCGCGATCGCCGCCTGCAGCGCGTGGCCGCCAAGCGTGGCGCCGTGCGTCATGTTGAACGCGCCCTTCCACGATTTGGCCAGGCCGGTGCGGGCGGTCGATACGATGACGGCGTCTATCATTTGTGTCTCCTAGAAGTGGTTTGGTGCGCGTTGCCGCGCGGTTAATCTACGAGAATAGCACATTTTAGTACGACCGTTCGCAAATTTATTTGCGTTGAAAAACACCTCGGACGCGCGGGTTTTTCCGCCGCGCCCGAAAAAAATGCCGCTGGCGACAGCGGCATTTTTCGCGGTCCCGCCATGCGCGGGATCAGCCGTTGAAGCCCTTGCCCTCGGCCGCCAGCCGCACCATCGACGGCGCCGGCGCCCAGGCGTCGCCATGGCGGCCGCGGGCGTAGCCCTGCATCGCCATGAGCACGTTCGACAGGCCGACCTGGTCCGCGTAGAACATCGGGCCGCCGCGGTGCAGCGGGAAGCCGTAGCCGGTCAGGTACACCATGTCGATGTCGGAGGCGCGCAGCGCGATGCCCTCGTCGAGGATGCGCGCGCCCTCGTTGACCAGCGAATACACGAGCCGCTCGACGATCTCCTGGCCCGTCACCTTGCGCCGCGCGACGCCGATCTCGGCCGAGTGGGCCACGATCATCGCGTCGACCTCGCCCGACGCGTAGGCCTTGCGGTCGCCCACCTTGTAGTCATACCAGCCGGCACCGGTCTTCTGGCCGTAGCGGCCCATTTCGCACAGCAGGTCGGCGGTCTTCGAGTAGGTTATCTCGGGCGACTCGACATAGCGGCGCTTGCGGATGTACCAGCCGATGTCGTTGCCGGCCAGGTCTCCCATGCGGAACGGGCCCATCGCGAAGCCGAATTTTTCGGCCGCCTTGTCGACCTGCTCCGGGGTGCAGCCCTCCTCCAGCAAAAAGCCGGCCTGGCGGCTGTACTGCTCGATCATGCGGTTGCCGATGAAGCCGTCGCACACGCCCGACACAACCCCGGTCTTGCGCAGTTTCTTCGACAACGCGAGCGTGGTGGCGAGCACCTCCTTGCTGGTCTGGGCGCCGCGCACGATCTCGAGCAGCTTCATCACATTGGCCGGGCTGAAAAAGTGCGTGCCTACCACGTCCTGCGGGCGCTTGGTGAAGCTTGCGATGCGGTCCAAATCGAGCGTGGAGGTGTTCGACGCCAAAATCGCACCCGGCTTCATGACGGCGTCGAGCTGCGTGAACACGGCCTGTTTGACGCCCATGTCCTCGAACACGGCTTCGACGACGATGTCGGCGTCGGCGATCTCGGCGTACGAGAGCGTGCCGCTGATCATGTCGACGCGCTGCTGGAATTTCTCGGGCGTGAGCTTGCCCTTCTTCATGGTGTTTTCGTAGTTCTTGCGGATCGTGGCGATGCCCTTGTCGAGCGCCTCCTGCTTGGTTTCAAGCAAAACGACGGGGATGCCGGCGTTGACGAAGTTCATCGCGATGCCGCCGCCCATGGTGCCGGCGCCGACCACGGCCGCCTTCTTGATGCTGCGCACCGGGGTGTCGGACGGCACGTCGGGCACCTTGCTGGCGACGCGCTCGGCGAAGAACGCGTGGCGCAGGGCCTTCGATTCCGGCGTGTGCATGAGGTGGATGAAACGCTCGCGCTCGAATTTTAGGCCGTCCTCGAACTTTTTTGTCACCGACGCGGCCACGGTTTCGACGCACTCGATCAGTGCCGGGAACGGGCCCGACATCGCCTTGACGGTGTTGCGCGAAAATTGCAGGAACGCTTCGTGGTTCGGGTAGTCGACCTTGCGCTCGCGCACCTTCGGCAGCGGCCGCAGGTGCGCGACCTTATTGGCGAACGCGATCGCGCTGCCCAGCAGGTCGGCCTCGGGGCCGAACACCTCGTCGAAGATCGCGGTCTTGGCCAGCTTCTCGGACGCGATCGGGGTGCCCGAGACCACCATGTTGAGCGCCATCTCGAGACCGAGCACGCGCGGCAGGCGCTGCGTGCCGCCGGCGCCCGGCAACAGACCGAGTTTGACCTCGGGCAGGGCGATCTGCGCACCCGGCATCGCGACGCGGTAGTTGCAGCCGAGCGCGAGCTCGAGCCCGCCGCCCATGGCGACCGCGTGGATCGCGGCCACGACCGGCTTGGTGGAATTTTCCACCACACTGATCAGGGTGCCCAGGGTCGGCTCCGCCAGCGCCTTGGGCGAATTGAATTCCTTGATGTCGGCGCCGCCCGAGAACGCCTTGCCGGCGCCGGTGATCACGATCGCCTTGACGGCCTCGTCGGCCAATGCCTTGCGGATGCCGTCGACGGCCGCGCTGCGCGTGGCCAGGCCCAGGCCGTTGACCGGTGGATTGTTCAACGTGATGACGGCAACGCTGCCATTGACGGTGTATTCGGCGCTCATGTCTTTTCCTTTGTTTTGAACCAGCAAAACACGACTATACCCGATATCGCCAAATAATAGTACGGTCGTATTATTTTTTTGTGGGCGTTGCCGGGGTCACACTTCGAGCCATTCCTTGCGCACGGCGGCGTCGGCGCGCAACTGGGCCGGCGTGCCCTCGAACTTGATCATGCCGTGCCCCATCACATACACGCGCTGGGAGATTTCGAGGGCGATCGCGAGCTTTTGTTCGACGAGCAAGACCGACACGCCCTTCTCGCGCAGCGCGAGCAGGTATTGCGCGACCAGCGCGACGATCTTGGGCGCGAGGCCCTCGGTCGGCTCGTCGATCATGATCAGGTCCGGGTCGCCCATGAGGCTGCGGCACAGGGTCAGCATCTGCTGCTCGCCGCCCGACAAAAAGCCGGCCGCGACCGTGCGCCGCTCCTGCAGCCGCGGAAACAGCGCGTACATGTCGGCGAGAGACCAGCGCCCGGCGGTGTCGCGTTTTTTTTGCCCGAGCAGCAGGTTTTGCTCGACCGTGAGCGTGGGGAAGATGTCGCGGTTCTCGGGCACGTAGCCGAGGCCCTTGTGCGCGATTTGGAACGCCTTCAGGCCGATCAGCTCGCCGCCCTGGAACAGCACCGAGCCGGTCGCCTGGACTTGGCCCATGGCCGCCTTGACCAGCGTCGAGCGGCCGGCCCCGTTGCGCCCGAGCAGGCTGACGATCTCGCCCTTGTCGATGTGCAGGTCGACCCCGTGCAGGATGTGGCTCTTGCCGTAATACGCGTGCAGATTGCTGATGTGGAGAATGGGGCTCATGCGGCTAGCTCGTCGTTGTCGTGGCCCAGATAGGCCGCCTGCACCTCGGCGTTGGCGCGGATGTTGGCCGGCGTGTCGCAGGCGATCACCTCGCCGTAGACCAGCACGGCGATCTTGTCGGCCAGGCCGAAAACGACGCTCATGTCGTGCTCGACCATGACCAGCGTCTTGCCGACGGTGACCTTGTGGATCAGTTCGACCGCCGCGTCGGACTCCGAGCGGCTCATGCCCGCGGTCGGCTCGTCGAGCAGGATCACGTCGGCGCCGCCGGCGATCGTGATGCCGATCTCGAGCGCGCGCTGTTCGGCGTAGGTGAGCACGGCCGCGGGCACGTTGCGCTGGCGCCGCAGCCCGATCTGTTCGAGCACCATCTCGGCCCGCTCATGGACGTCGCGCAGGCCGTTGAGGCGCTGCCAGAACGAATACTTGTAGCCAAGCGACCAGAGCACGGCGCAGCGCAGGTTTTCGTAGACCGACAATTTGTCGAACAAATTGCTGATCTGGAAGCTGCGCGCCAGGCCTAGGCGGTTGATCTCAAACGGTTTGAGGCCGGTGATGTCGCGCCCGTTGAGGCGGATGGCGCCGGCGCTGACGCCGAAGCGCCCCGACACGAGGTTGAACAGGGTCGACTTGCCGGCGCCGTTGGGGCCGATCACGGCGCAGCGCTCGCCCTTGGCCACGGACAGGTTGGCGCCGCGGATGATTTCGGAGCTGCCGAAGGACTTGCGCACGTCCTTCAGTTCGAGTGCGTTGTCGCTCATGCGGCCCCCGTCAGTTGATGCGCGAGGATCTCGCCGTTGACGTCGCCCCACAGTTCGGCGTAGCCCGGTTGCAGCTTGCGGTAGCCGACGATGGCGGCCCCGATCAAGCCGGCGACGAGCAGCCACGGCCCGGCGCTGGCGGCGTCGAGGCTTTGGCCGAACACCGACATGACGCTGCCATCGGCCGAGGCGAGCGTGAGCTTGTACATCATTTCGACCCCGACCACGAAGCCGACGGCGCCGAGCAGGCAAAAGAGCGAGAGCGCCAGCAGCGATCGCCAGATGCGGCCGATCTTGCCGAAGGCGGCCACCCGCACGAGCATCATGATCAGGCTGGCCAGCCCGGCCGGCGCGAAACGCACCAGCAGGATGAAGAACAGGCCGAGATACAACTGCCAGGCCTCGGTGTGCTCGGACAGCATGACCGAAAAGAAGATGCCGACGATGGCGCCAAGCAGGGGCCCGAAGAAGAAACCGATGCCGCCGATGAACACGAACAGTAACACGCCGCCCGAGCGGATCGCGCTGACGTTCTCGGCGCTGACGATCTCGAAGTTGATCGCCGACAGGCCGCCCGAGATGCCGGCGAAAAAGGCCGCCAGGATCAGCGTCAGGTAGCGCACCCACTGGGTGTCGTAGCCGACGAACTCGACCCGTTCCGGGTTGTCGCGCACCGCGTTGAGCATGCGCCCGAGCGGGGTCTGGGTGAAGGCGAACATCGCGATCGTGCTCAAAAACAGCCACAGCGCGATCAGGTAGTAGACCTGGATCTGCGGGCCGTAGCTCAGTCCGAACAGGACCTCGCCGCGCACCCGGTTGGTCGTCAGGCCGCCCTCGCCGCCGAAAAACTCGGGAAACATCAGCGAACCGGCGAACACGAGCTCGACCAGGCCGAGCGTGATCATCGCGAACGTGGTGCCCGACTTGCGCGTCGTCACGTAGCCGAACAGGACGCCGAAGAACATGCCGGCCACCCCGCCGACGAGCGGAATCAGGGTCGTCGGCACGTGGACGCCGGCGTGGTTCATCATGTGGATCGCGCAAAACGCGCCCAGGCCCGAATACACCGCGTGCCCGAACGAGAGCATGCCGCCCTGCCCCAGCAGCATGTTGTACGACAGCCCGAGGATCATGGCGATGCCGATCTGGGACAGGGTCCACAGCAAGGCGCCCTTCGAGAACACCAGCGGCGCGACGATCAGCAGCAGCGCGAAGCCGCTCCATAGCAGGTAGCGCGACAGGTTCAGCGGGGCGAAAGTCATCGGGGTGAAAGTTTTGGAGGTGGTGGTGACGCCCATGGTCGTGCCGCTCATAGTCTTTCCGCTCATAGTCTTTCCGCTCATTCCCGCGTTCCCAACAAGCCCCGGGGGCGGAAGATCAATATAAGCACCAGCAACAAGTACGGCAGGATGGCCGAACTTTGCGCGATGGTCAGGCTGAGCAGGCTGTAGCCGGGGGCGCCCTCGGCGACCTCGAGGCCGACCCAGTTGAGCACGCTGAGCATCGAATAGTCGAGCGCCACGGCGAAGGTTTGCAGCACGCCGATCAGGATCGAGGCGACGAACGCGCCAGCGAGCGAGCCCATGCCGCCGACCACAACCACCACGAAGATGATGCTGCCGAGCGTGGCGGCCATGCTCGGGTCTGTCACCAGCGCCTTGCCGCCGATCACGCCGGCCAGTCCGGCCAGCGCGCAACCGCCGCCGAACACCCACATGAAGATGCGCGGCACGTTGTGACCGAGCGCCTCGGCCGCGGCCGGATGGGTCAGCGCGGCCTGGATCACGAGACCGATCCGGGTGCGCTTGAGCAAAAGATAGATCGCGCCCAGCATCAGCAGCGCGACCAGCATCATGAAGCCGCGGAAGGCCGGGAAACTGGTCGTGTACAGGGTGAACAGCGGGCCGTCGAGCGCGGCCGGCATCGGGTACGACACGGCGGCGCGCCCCCACACCAGGTGCACCACCTCGACGATCAGGAAGGACAGGCCGAACGTGAACAGCAGCTCGGGAATGTGGCCGTACTTGTGCAGCGGACGCAGGCCGTAGCGTTCGACGAGCGCGCCGGCCAGTCCCACCACGATGGGGGCGAGCACCAATGCCGGCCAAAATCCGAGCAGCGAACTGATCGAATAGGCCACATAGGCACCCAGCATATAGAAGCTCGCGTGCGCAAAATTGAGCACGCCCATCATGCTAAAGATGAGCGTCAGCCCGGACGACAGCATAAACAGCAGCAGTCCGTAGCTGACGCCATTCAACAGAGTGAACAGCGTAAATTCCATGAGTACGTCCGGTGGTTGGGCTCGGTCTTATGCGCTCGGGCGTTTCATCTGGCACGAGGTCGGCTGGCCCGCCACGTAGGCGTCGATCTTCTTGTCGATCTTCCAGCCGTAACCGGTGTTCTCCTGGTCGTACACGACGCTCTTGCCGTCCTTTTTGCTCCAGGTCGCGATGAACAGCGACTGCTGCAGCTGGTGGTCGACCTTTTGCATCATCACGCCGCCGTTGAGGCTCTGGAATTTCGCGCCTTCGAGCGCGAACGCCACCTTGACCGGATCGGTCGACTTGGCCGCCTTCATCGCGTTGGCCAGCATGCCCAGCGCGCTGTGGGTCTGCGCCGTGTAGTAGTCGTCCTTGTACTTGAGCTTGAAGGCGTCGACGATGTCGCGCCCGCGCAAGCCGTCGTTGACGGTCCAGTTGCCGACGATCTTGACGCGGCCCTCGCCGGCGGCGCCGACCGCGGTCGGCACGCCCGTGGTGACCGCGTAGTAGGTGTAGAAGTCGGCCTTGAGGTCGGCGTCCTTGGCGGCGCGGATCAGCAGCGCGAGGTCGGAGCCCCAGTTGCCGGTGATTACCGTGTCGGCGCCCGAGGCCTTGATCTTGGCGATGTACGGCGAGAAGTCCTTGACCTGGCCGATCGGGTGCAGGTCGTCGCCGACGATCTCGATGTCGGGACGCTTGCGCTTGAGGTAGGCCTTGCCCGACTTGCTGACCGACTGGCCGAAGGCGTAGTTCTGGCCGATGATGTAGACCTTTTTGATGTCCTTGAGGCCCGCCATGTAGGTCGTCAGCGCCTCCATCTTCATATCGGAATGGGCGTCGAAGCGGAAATGCCAGAAGCTGCACTTGCTGTTGGTCATGTCCGGGTCGATCGCCGCGTAGTTCAGGTAGACGATCTCCTTGCCCGGATTGCGGTCGTTGTGCTTGTTGATCTGGTCGAGCAGGGCCAGGCCCGCGCCCGAGCCGCTGCCCTGGGTGATGTAACGGTAGCCCTGGTCGATCACGGCCTTGAGTTGGGTCAGCGACTCCTGCGGACTGCCCTTGTTGTCGAAGCCGACCACCTCGAGCGTGTGCTCGCCCGCCCATTTTTTCTTATTGGCGATATCGGCGATCATCTGGAAGCTTTTGAGCTGGTTCTGGCCGACCGGCGCGAACGGCCCGGACAGCGGATCGATGAACGCGATCCTGACGTTCTCGGCCTGCGCGGCGAACGGGGTGGCCAGCAGCGCCATCGATACTGCCAGGGTCAAGGGGCGTAATGAGTTGATCATGTGTCTCCATCCTATCTTTTATGTATAGTTATGTTGGTATTGCACCAAAGCGGGTCTGGTTGCCCTTGTCGTCGCAGCGCGCGCTGCCCATCAAACTTGCCCCGGCGTCAAACCGTTGGCAACTTGTAATCCTTAAATTGTTCACGCAGCTTGTTCTTTTGTATCTTGCCGGTGCCGCCAAGCGGCAGGGCCTCGATGAACACGACGTCGTCGGGCGTCCACCACTTGGCGATCTTGCCCTCGAAAAAGTCGAGCAGCGCGGCCGCCGCCACCTCGTGGCCGGGGCGCCTGACCACCAGCAGCAAGGGCCGCTCGGCCCATTTCGGGTGGGCCACGCCGATGCAGGCGGCCTGCAGCACGGCCGGATGCGCCATCGCGATGCTTTCGATGTCGATCGTGCCGATCCATTCGCCGCCCGACTTGATCACGTCCTTGCTGCGGTCTGTGATCTGCATGTAGCCGTCCGGGTCGATGGTGGCCACGTCGCCGGTCGGGAACCAGCCGTCCTGCAGCACGTCGCCGCCCTCGTTCTTGTAGTAGCCCGAGATGACCCACGGCCCCTTGACCAGCAGGTGGCCGTAGGTGCTGCCGTCCCATTCAAGCTCGACGCCGGCGTCGTCGACGATCTTCATGTCGACCCCGTACACGCAATGGCCCTGCTTTTGCAACACCTTGCGCTGCGCCTCGACGGGCAAGTCGAGATGCTTGGACTGCAGCACCCCGGCAGTGCCCAGCGGCGACATTTCGGTCATGCCCCAGGCGTGGATGACCTCGACGCCGAGCTTGTCGATGAACGTGTCCATCATGGCCGGCGGGCAGGCCGAGCCGCCGATCACGGTGCGCCGGAAGGTGGAGAATTTAAGGTCGTTTTGCAGCGCGTGGTTGACCAGGCCGAGCCAGACGGTCGGCACGCCGGCCGAGAACGTCACGCGCTCGGACTCGAACAATTCGTACAGCGACTTGCCGTCGAGCGCGGCGCCCGGGTACACCATCTTGGCGCCCGACAGCAGCACCGAGTACGGCAGGCCCCAGGCGTTGACGTGGAACATCGGCACCACCGGCAGCACGGTGTCGCGCGAGGACACGTTGAGCGCGTTCGGCATCGCCGAGCCGTAGGCGTGCAGCACGGTCGAGCGGTGCGAGTACAGCGCGCCCTTCGGGTTGCCGGTGGTGCCCGAGGTGTAGCACAGCGAAGCGGCCGAGTTCTCGTCGAACACGGGCCAGGCGTAGTCGTCCGAACTCGACGCGATCAGGTCCTCGTAGCACAGCAGCTTGGCGATCTTGGTTTCCTGCGGCATGCGCTCGCGGTCGGCCATGAGCACGAAGGCCTTGACCGTCTTGCAATGGGCGCTGATCGCTTCGATGATCGGCAGGAAAGTGAGGTCGAAGAACAACACCTGGTCTTCGGCGTGGTTGACGATGTAGGCGATCTGTTCGGGATGCAGGCGCGGATTGAGCGTGTGCAGCACCAAACCCGAGCCCGACACCGCGTAGTAGAGTTCCATGTGGCGGTAGCCGTTCCAGGCCAGCGTGGCGACACGCTCGCCCATCGCCACGCCGAGCCCGCCGAGCGCATGGGCCATGCGGCGCGAGCGCTGGTGGCAGTCGCGGTAGGTGTAGCGGTGGAGGTCGCCCTCGACCCGGCGCGAGACGATTTCGGTGCCGCCATAATGCCGTGCTGCGAATTCGATAATGCTCGAGATGAGCAAGGGCTGGCTCATCATCTGGCCCATCAACGGACTCATCGGGTACGACGTCATCAACTCTCCTGTGCTGCGTGGCAGTGGGGCTTCAGTTTGGCACGACCGTGCTAAAACAGCTATAGGTTTCGATGTTGCGCTGCACAACTTTGGCAAATGCGCCAGTCGGGACCACCGCATACGATAGAATTTGGACACGCGGCGGGCATGCCTTGCCCGGTGCGGTAAAATCACGCCATCCCCCCACCAAAGCACTGGAACCGCCATCACCGCCGACGACCTGCCACTCGACAATTCATTCGCCGCGCTGCCGCCCGACTTCCACACGCGCCTGATGCCCACGCCCCTGCCCGCCCCGTATTTCGTGGCCGCGAGCGCGAAGGCGGCCGCGCTCGTCGGACTCGACGCGCGTGCCCTGGCCGCCGACGACTTCGTCGCCGTCTTCACCGGCAACGCGGTGCCCGCGCGCGCCCAGCCGCTGGCGGCCGTGTATTCGGGCCACCAGTTCGGGGTCTGGGCCGGCCAGCTCGGCGACGGCCGCGCCATCCTGCTCGGCGCCCTGCCCGGGCCGGGCGGCGCGCCGATCGAATTGCAGCTCAAGGGCGCCGGCCTGACGCCGTATTCGCGCATGGGCGACGGCCGCGCCGTGCTGCGCTCGTCGATCCGCGAATACCTGTGTTCCGAAGCCATCGCCGCGCTTGGCATCCCGACCACCCGCGCGCTCGTCATCACCGGCTCCGACAAGGGCGTGATGCGCGAAACCGTCGAAACCTCGGCCGTGGTCACGCGCATGGCGCCGAGCTTCGTGCGTTTCGGCTCGTTCGAGCACTGGTTCTACCGCGACAAGCCCGAGCAACTGCGCATCCTGGCCGACTACGTGATCGCCAATTTCTACCCCGAACTGAAGGACGCGCCGAACCCTTACAAGGAACTGCTGGCCGAAGTGACGCGCCGCACGGCGCGCATGATCGCCCAGTGGCAGGCGGTCGGCTTCATGCATGGGGTGATGAACACCGACAACATGTCGATCCTCGGCCTGACGCTCGACTACGGCCCGTTCGGCTTCATGGAGGCCTTCGACGCCAACCACATCTGCAACCACACCGACCAGCAGGGCCGCTATTCGTACGCCAACCAGCCGCAGGTCGGGCACTGGAACTGCTACGCGCTGGGCCAGGCGCTGCTGCCGCTGATCGGCGCGGTCGAGGATGCGCAGGACGCGCTCGACGTCTACCAGGACGCGTTCGCCCGCAAGACCGACGAACTGCTGCACGCTAAGCTCGGCTTAAGCACGATCGAAGAAAATGACACCATCCTGTTCGATGCGATGTTCAAAATAATGCACGACAACCACGTCGACTTCACCCTGTTCTTCCGCGGCCTTGCCCGCCTGCGGGTCGACGCGCCCGAGTCGGACCTGCCCGCGCTCGACGCGCCGCTGCGCGACCAGTTCATCGCGCGCGAGGCGTTCGACGCCTGGGCCGCAACCTACCGCGCGCGCCTGCGCCGCGAACACAGCGTCGACGCCGAGCGCGCGCCGGCGATGGACCGGGTCAACCCAAAATACGTGCTGCGCAACTACCTGGCGCAGGTCGCCATCGACAAGGCGCAGCACAAGGATTTCTCGGAAATCGACAAATTGCTGGCCGTGCTCGAGCGCCCCTTCGACGAGCAACCCGAAAACGCCGCCTACGCGGCGCTGCCGCCCGACTGGGCCAGCCATCTCGAAGTGAGCTGTTCATCTTGATAGAAAGCGTTAAGCCATGAGCGACAAAATTAGCAAGAGCGTCAGAAAGACCGACGCCGAGTGGCGTGCCATGCTCGACCCGATGGAATACGAGGTCACCCGCCACGCGGCCACCGAGCGCGCCTTCACGGGCAAATACTGGGACCACCACGGGCACGGCATCTACACCTGCGTCTGCTGCAACACGCCCCTGTTCGCCTCCGACGCCAAGTTCGATTCCGGCTGCGGCTGGCCGAGCTATTTCAAGGCGCTGGACCCGGCCAACGTGATCGAGAAAACCGACCGCGCCCACGGCATGGTCCGCACCGAGATCATCTGCGCGGTTTGCGACGCCCACCTCGGCCACGTGTTCCCGGACGGCCCGCCGCCGACCGGCCTGCGCTATTGCATCAATTCGGCCTCGCTGCGCTTCGACCCCGCATAAATCGACGACTGCCCCTTACAACCGACCCTGACGACCGACCCACGACTGAATCCCCCATGAAAATCCTGTTTGACCTCTTTCCAATCCTCTTGTTTTTCATCGTCTTCCGGCTTGGAA
The DNA here is from genome assembly GCF_003011895.2 of Massilia glaciei. Taxonomy (GTDB): domain Bacteria; phylum Pseudomonadota; class Gammaproteobacteria; order Burkholderiales; family Burkholderiaceae_D; genus Telluria_A; species Telluria_A glaciei. The sequence continues at coordinate 38,669 of NZ_PXWF02000274.1, forward strand.
ACAGCGATCCGGCGGCCGCGCACGCGATCGTCACGCAATACCTGAGCATGCTGATCAACGGCGGCGCCATCGCCGTCAAGCAGGGGCCGATCATCCTGGCCACGGCGGTCGTGATCCCGGCCTCGCTGATCCAGCTCGCCTACGTCAAACTGCGCGGGCGCAAGATCGACGCCATGCTGTGGGTGTCGTGCATCATCATCGTCGTGTTCGGTGGCTTGACGATCTATTTCCACAACGAGAACTTCATCAAGGCCAAGCCGACCATCCTGTACTGGGTGTTCGCGCTGGCGCTCGCCATCGCCCAATTCGGCTTTGGCAAGAACCTCATGCGCAAGACCATGGAAGCGACCATCAAGCTGCCCGATCCCGTCTGGCACCGCGTGGGCCTGGCCTGGATGTCGTTTTTCTTTTTCATGGGGATCCTCAACCTCGTGGTCGGCTTCGTCATTTTCAAGGACAACGACAACGCCTGGGTCAACTTCAAGCTGTTTGGCATGACCGGCCTGTTCTTCGCCTTTGCCGTGGTGCAGATGCTGTTCCTGTCAAAGTATCTCGAGGAAGACGATAAAAAAGAGGAAAAGGCATGAGCGCGCCGGCCAACCGCCCGGAGCGCATCCGCGCCCTGCTGACTTCGGCGCTGGCGCCCTCGGTGCTCGAGCTGACGGACGAATCGGCCTTGCACGCCGGACACGCCGGGGCCGCCTCCGGTGGCGGGCACTACCGACTCAAGATTGTTTCCGCCCGATTTGAGGGGCTCAGACTCGTCATGCGACATCGACTCGTGTATGATTCCGTGCACGATATGATGCACAGCGAAATACATGCTCTCGCAATCACCGCGGTGGCGCCGTCGGAGCTCTGATCGGGCGTCTGTTTCAGCCACCCTTAAGAAACCTGATCGACAATCGTAACAAGCAGAAAATTCGTACGTCCAAGTAACTTTCCCCATACAGGAATCAAACATGACCTTCAAGCCAGCCCGTTTACTGTTAGCCCTGCTCGCCGTGTCCGCAATGCCCGTGTTCGCGCAGAACCTCGCAATCGTCAATGGCAAGCCGGTACCATCGTCGCGCGTCGAACCAGCGGTCAAGCTGGCCATCGCCCAGAGCCAAGGTCAGGAGCCGGACTCGCCGCAATTGCGCGAGGCCGTCAAGAAAGACCTCGTCATGCGTGAAGTGATGATGCAAGAAGCCGTGGCCAAGGGTTTCGAGCGCGATGCCATCATCAAGCAGCAGATCGAAAAATACCGTCAAAACATCGTCGTCGGCGCCATGATGCGCGACTACAGCGACAAAAACCCGCCGACCGCCGCAGAACTGAAGGCCGCCTACGATGCCGCCAAGCTGCAAGCCGGTGAAAAGGAATACCACGTCCGTCATATCGCAACCGAGACCGAAGCCGAAGCGAAGTCCATGATCGCCAAGATCAAGACCGGTGCCAAGTTCGAGGAACTGGCCAAGTCCTCGAAGGACGTGCGCAGCGCGCAAAGCGGCGGCGATCTCGGCTGGGTGACCCCATCGGGCCTGCCTAAGGAGTTCATCAGCGGCTTCACCGCGCTGCAAAAGGGCCAAGTGACCGAAAACCCGGTGCAGACCTCCCCGAACAGCTTCCACGTCATCAAACTCGACGACGTGCGCCCGTTCAAAATGCCTACCCTCGAAGAACTCAAGCCGCAACTGAGCGACCAAGTGCAGCAGCTTAAAGTGCAGAAGTTCCAAGAGTCGCTGATGAAAAAAGCCAAGATCCAGATGTTCTAAATCTGACGCCCGCCCCTTCCGGCGGGCGTTTTTCTTTGCGGGCCAGTAGTGTGCGGCCGGCAGTTTGCCTCCCTTAAGGGATCCGCCATTGTTTTTATAGGAACTGAACATGAAGCCTGTTCACGTCTTGCTCGCCATGCTCGCCGCCGTCGCCGTCCCAGCCTTCGCGCAAACAGCGGTCACGGTCAATGGCAAGCCCATCCTCAAGGCCAGGGTCGACATGTACGCCAAGTCGGAAGCCGCCGCCGCCAACACGATCGAATCGCCCCAGTTGCGCGAAGAGGTCCAAAAGAAGCTGATCGCGCTTGAAGTGATGCGCCAGGAGGCGGACAAGCAAGGCTATGGCCTGCGCAGCGATGTCCGTGATGCCGTCGAGAACGCCCGTCAGAGCATCATCATCAGTGCCTTTCTCGCCAAGTACATCGGTAAGAACCCGGTGACCGACGCCGAAATCAAGGTCGAGTACGACAAGTACATCGCCGCGATGGGCGACAAGGAGTACCGCGCCCGCCACATCCTCGTGGCAACCGAAGACGAGGCCAAGGCGATCATCGCCAAGCTCAAACTGGGCGGCAAATTCGAGGAGCTGGCGAAGCAGTCGAAGGACGGCTCGGCCAACAACGGCGGCGACCTCGGCTGGAACCTGCCCGGCAAGCTGGTGCCCGAATTCTCGGGCCCGATGACCGCCCTCAAAAACGGCAGCTACACCGAAACACCGGTCAAGTCCCGGCACGGTTTCCACGTGATCAAGCTCGAGGAAACCCGCCCCGCGCCCAAGTACGAGATCCTCAAGCAACAGTTGGCCGAAGTGGCCAGGCGGCGCAAGGTGCAGGAATATCGCGACAGTTTAGTCAAAAAAGCGGTGATCAAGTAAGTTGATGACCTCTCCCAAAAAAACGCCTCCGACGGGGCGTTTTTTTTCGTCGCGCTCCGGCGGGGCGCCGCGTATTAGTAGCGCCATGCCGCGCCCACATGGACATAACTGGCCGAACCGAGCCGCGCGCGCCGCAACAACTGGCCGGCCGTGAAGTGTTCGAGATTGGCGAACAAGGTCGCCTGCCTGCTGGCCGACCATGAGCCGGACACGCGCAGCAGGCCGCCAATGGCGCGCCCCGGAAGGTGCTGCGTGCCGGCGTACGGCCGCATTGCGCCCGCATAGGCAGCATCGCGCGCGCTGAGCCGCCGTGCGAAGCCATATTCGAGCGCAAGCGTCGTCCGTGGCGTTGGCGTGACGGCGACCCCGGGCGCCACCATGATCAGATTGCTCAGGCTGAGGAATTGTCCCTCGCCCAGATAGCCGCAGCTCGCATACAACTGGTTGAAGCCCTTGAACGTGGGGTTGCCATAGGCGCCGCCGGTGGCGAGGTCGATGTGGGACGTCAGGCGCGGCTTCCAGGCGTGCTCGGACAGGGCCATGCTCTGCACCGCGAACAGGCCCCAGGCGTTGGCCTCGCGCTGCAGCCCCCTGCCCCGCTGATGCGCCAGCGTCCAGTCGAAGCGCACGTCCCCCTGGCGCCACGACAGGCGCACGCCGACGGTGTCGCGCAGGTCCGGGCCGACCCTGCCGCCCGAACGCAAGCCCGGGTTTTGGCTGTGGATCCAGAACGGCTCGAGCTGCAGGCCGGGCGAAACGGCGAGGCTGACGTTGAGCCCGCTGCCATGATCGCGCCGAGCCAGGCCCCGCCGGCATTGCTGCGCACCTCGACCAGCAACTGCTGGAGCGACGCGCCGTTTTGGAAATTGGCGGCCGCGCCGCCGCGGCCCCGGTCCACCTGTCCGGTGGCGACCTGGCCGAACAGGCGCAGGCGTGGATCGGGCTCCCAGTCGGCGCCAAGGACGCCGCGAAACAGGACCTGCTGGTAGTCGTTCCCGATCTGTGAGCGCGCATTGTTGTGGCCATCCCAGCGCAAGCGGGCCTCGCCGCTAAAGGTTTGTGCAAGTGCTGGATTGGGCAAGACCAGCAGGCCGAGCGCACCGGCCCCGATCAGCCACCGTCTATTTGACGCCATGCTGGTTCCTCCTTTGCTGATGTTGAGCCGCTTGCCCCATTCGCCCGATGCAAAGGGCGGCGAAGATCAACGCGGCGGCGACGATGAAAGTGATGCGCATGCCCGCCGCCGCCGCTTCGGGGCGCGCCGTCATGACGTTGGTGGCGCCCGCGCCGTAGGCGAACACGGCCCCCATCACCGACGCGCCCGTGACAAGCCCGAGATTGCGCGACAAGTTGAGCAGGCCGGAGATGACGCCACGCTGGTCGGGCGTGACGTCGGCCATGACGGCGCTGTTGTTCGCCGTCTGGAACAGCGCATAGCCGACAGTGATGACCACGATCGGTGCCACGTAGCCGGCAATGCCCAGCGCCGCCGGCAGCATGGCCAGTGCGAGGCAACCGGCCGCAATGCCGGCGAGTCCGAAAAAGGTCATCCCTTGCGCGCCGAAGCGGTCCGAAAGACGGCCGGCGGGCACCCCGCTCATCGCGGCCGCGGCAGGGCCGATCGACAGCACCAGGCCAACTTGCACCGCGCTTAGCCCGAAGGCGCGCGCCAGATAGAACGGGCCGACCACCAACGTCGCCATCAACACCGTCGAGACGAGCGCGCTCATTGCGAGGCTGGCGCTGAGTGCCGGGTCGCGCAACGCCGCCAGCCGGATCAGCGGGGACGCGACACGGCCCTCGGCGAAAACAAAGAGGCCGGCGCCGGCCAGGGCGGCAAGCAGCAGCGCCAGATTGAGCGTGCCGAAGCCGTCCCGCCCCAGCGTCATGGCAAGCGCGTAGGCGGCCAGCGTGAGGGACAACAGCAAGGTGCCGAGATGGTCGAAACCGGGCCGATTTTGCCTTGGAGCCTGGCGGTCGGCCGGCAGAAAGCGCAGCGCGAGCACGAACGCCAATACGCCGAGCGGCACGCCCGCCAGGAACAGCGCGCGCCATCCGAAGAGGGCGATCAGCGCGCCCCCGAGCGAAGGTCCGAGCGCGGTGCCGATCGCGGACATCGTTCCGAGCAGTCCCATGGCCCTGCCCGTCCTCTCTTTGGGGACAGTCCCGCCGATGAACGCGAGCGTGAGTGCCAGCATGACGGCCGCGCCAAGGCCCTGCAGCGCGCGGGCCGCGACCAGCAGCCAGAGCGTGGGCGCAAGGCCGCACAGCGCCGAGGCCAGGGTGAACACGGCGATCCCCGCCAGCAGCAGCCGGCGGCGTCCGGTCAGGTCGCCAAGGCGCCCCGCGCTCACGATCAGGGCGGTGATCGCAAGCAGATAGGCGAGCACGACCCACTGCACCTGCTGGAAGCTGGCGCCAAACGCTTGCGCCAGCGTCGGCAAGCCGACGTTGGCGATACTGCTGCCCAACGATGACAACAGGACCGACAGCGACAGGCTCGCCAAGGCCCCGCGGACCGAAACCGCGCCTTGCGCCATTCCGCCTCCGATGGCTGGTTCCACAATGTTTTGCTTCAAAATACACTCCGTTTGTTTGGCTGCGCCCGGAATGGGCATGGCGAATCATGCGCGGTGGCATGGCATGGCGAAAGACGCAGCGTTTGCACTTTATTCATGCGTCTGACGCCAGGTATCAGCCAATCTGCGCTAACATCGCGCCATGTCCATCCCAGATCTCAATTTGCTGATCACGCTCGACGCCTTGCTGGCCGAAGGCAGCGTGGCGCGCGCGGCGCGGCGCCTTCGGCTTAGTCCCTCGGCGATGAGCCGCGCGCTGGCGCGCCTGCGCGAAACGACCGGCGACCCGTTGCTGGTGCGCGCCGGACGTGGTCTGGTGCCTACGCCGCGCGCGCTGGAACTGCGCGCGCTGGTCGGCCAGTTGGTGCAGGATGCGACGGCGGTGCTGCGCCCTGCCGCGCAGCTCGATCTGGCGCGGCTGGCCAGGACCTTCACGCTGCGCACCCGCGAAGGTTTTGTCGAAAACTTCGGCGCCGCGCTGATCGCCCGTGTCGGCACGCAGGCGCCGGGCGTGCGCCTGTGCTTCGTCGAGAAATCAAACAAGGAGAGCGCGGCCCTGCGCGACGGAAGCGTCGACCTCGAGACGGGCGTGGTGGGCGGGGCGACCGGTCCCGAGGTGCGCACGCGCGCCCTGTTCCGGGATCGCTTTATCGGGGTGGTACGAATGGGGCACGCGCTGACCCAGGGCGAGATCACCCCGGCGCGCTATGCGGCGGGCCGCCACATCGGCGTCTCAAGGCAGGGAATCGACAGGGGCCCGATCGACGACGCGTTGCAGAAGTTCGGATTGGAGCGCGAGGTGGAAACGCTGGTGGCCGGCTTTGGGGCGGCGCTGGCGCTGGCGCGCGGCTCCGAGCTGGTCGCAAGCGTCCCCGAACGCCACACCCGGAACCTGCGCGCGGGGATGCACAGTTTCGCCCTACCGGTCGAGGTGCCCGAATTCACGGTCTCGATGCTGTGGCACCCGCGCATGGATGCCGATCCCGCGCATCGCTGGCTGCGCGGCCTCGTGTACGAGACCTGCGCGGGCCGGACCGAATCGGCGGCCGATTAAATGAGCCTTCGCGCGTTCCTTAAAAGACCAATCGCGATCGGCGAATTGTGATCAGATGGGAACTGCGGGAACGGCCTTCGACATTTCCGTAGTACCACTCCAGCCCAGGCCTGCGTACATTCCGCGCCCCTTCTCCGTCGCGTGGAGAATGGCGAAATGGACGCCTCTCTTTGCAAACTCCAAGTCTGCCAGCCGCATTAGTTCGCGCGCCAAGCCACGCCGCCTGTGTTCGGGTTCGACGTATACATTGAGCACATAGCCGCGCTTGTCCGATGTGGGGTGCGAGGGATGCGGGGGCCAATCGATAAGCATCAAGCCAATGCCGGCGATCGGCTGACCGTTTTCGCAAGCGACAAAACCAAAATAAGTGCGATCACGGAGATGCGGCCGCAACCAGTCGCGGAAATGCTGCGTCATGGCCTGCAAAACCTCCTCGCTTCGGCCAGCATCACGAAACATTTCCTCACGGTGCCGACAGACAAGCTCAACGTCGGCCTCCAAAAGCTCACGCACTTCCATTCAATCCCTCCTTTTAGTTTATTGCGGGTGACTACACTTAGTCGACGAGCTTGTGTGCGTTTTTTCTTCAAAACGCGCTCCGTTTGACTGACACCTCTCGAAATGGACTTGGCGAATCATACGCGCTGGCGTGGCACGGCGGAAGGCGCAGTGCTGGCACCTTAGCCTGTGAGGCGTGAAATGCAAGTAGATACAATGTTTAAACAACGCGGTGGACATTGGCGCTGACATGGATCTACAATGTATCAACATCGGGAGGCTTTATGGAATTGTCAGTTCAAAAATGGGGTAACAGTGCAGCAGTGCGTTTGCCAACTGAACTGCTGGGGATGCTCAAAGTTGGGCTGGGCGACAAGCTGACCGTCGATGTTCGTGCGGGTGGTGTACTGTTAAAGGCTAAGCGTCCAACATTTTCGCTCAATGACCTGGTCGCTATGTGCGACAGCAGCGCGCCGGAACCTGCGGACATGGCGGTGTGGAGTAAGGCCAAGCCGGTGGGCCGTGAAGCATGGTAAGGCGGCTGAAATTTGGACGCGGCGACATCATATTGGTTGATCTTGATCCCAGCGAAGGCCACGAACAAAAAGGCACGCGTGCCGCGCTGGTGCTTTCCACCAGCGTGTTTAATGCCTTGGGTCTTGTGCTCGTTGCACCGATTACGCAAGGAGGCGACTTTGCGCGGCATGCTGGTTTCGCCGCATCGCTAACTGGATCGGGAACCAAGACGCAAGGCGTTGCGCTGGTAAATCAAGTTCGTATGATGGACCTTGAGGCGCGCAAGGCGAAGCGGGTTGAAACAGTCCCAGAATTCGTTGTCGAAGATGCGCTCGCACGTCTCCGTGCAATTACCGACTGAGAGGCTGAGGAAACAAAAAAGCCGCGGCCCTCGCGAACCGCGGCTTTTTATCAACCGACGAACTTGCGTGCGTTCCTGAACATCCGCATCCAAGGCGAATCCTCGCCCCATGATTCCGGGTGCCACGACTGCTGCACCGAGCGGAACACGCGTTCGGCGTGCGGCATCAAGACCGTGAAGCGGCCGTCCGACGTGGTGACCGAGGTCAGGCCGCCGGGCGAGCCGTTCGGATTGAACGGATACGCTTCGGTGGCCGCGCCGCGATTGTCGACGAAGCGCATCGCCTTGACGGCGGCGTCGATGTCGCCCGTCTGCGAGAAGTCGGCAAAGCCTTCGCCATGCGCGATCGCGATCGCGGTCTGGGTGCCGGCCATGCCGCTGAAGAAGATCGACGGCGACTCAAGCACCTCGACCATCGCGAAGCGGCCTTCGAACTGCTCGGACTTGTTGCGCGTGAACTTGGGCCATGCCTGCGCGCCGGGGATCATCGACTTCAAGTTGCTCATCATCTGGCAACCATTGCAGATGCCCAGGCCAAAGGTGTCGCCGCGCGCGAAGAAGCGCGCGAACTGGTCGGCCAGCTTGGTGTTGAACAAAATGGTCTTGGCCCAGCCCTCGCCAGCGCCGAGCACGTCGCCGTAGGAGAAGCCGCCCACAGCGATCACGCCCTGGAAGTCGTCAAGCCGCACGCGCCCGGCGATCAGGTCGCTCATGTGCACGTCGACCGCCGCAAAGCCGGCCTGGTGCATCACCCACGCGGTTTCGACATGCGAGTTGACGCCCTGCTCGCGCAGGATCGCCACGCGCGGACGCACGCCGGTGGCCAGGAATGGCGCGGCCACGTTCTCGGACGGTTCGAACGTGAGCACCGGTGTCATGCCGGGATCGGTCTCGTCGAGCAGGCGGTCGTATTCGGCGTCGGCGCAGGCCGGGTTGTCGCGCAGGCGCGCGATGCGCCAGCTCGTCTCGCTCCACAGGCGGTGCAGCGCGCTGCGCTGGGCGCTGTAGATCACCTTGGCGTCGCGCGTCAGTTCGATCACGCCGCGCTCGTTCGGCTTGCCGATGATGTGGCTGCAGGCGCCCAGGTTGTGCGCGCGCAGCACGTTCATGACGGCCGTCTTGTCGTCGGCGCGGACCTGGATCACGGCCCCGAGTTCCTCGTTGAACAGCGCGCGCAGGGTCAGCTCGTTGCGCCGCTCCGGCACCTGGCCGGCCCAGTTTTTGGCGTCGCCCCAGTCGGCCGCGTGCTCGCTCTCGAGCGCGAGGATGTCGAGGTTGATCGTCAGGCCGCTGCGGCCGGCAAACGCCATTTCGCACAGCGTGGCGAACAGGCCACCATCGGAGCGGTCGTGGTAGGCGAGCAGCTTGGCATCCACGTTGAGCTGCTGGATCGCCGCGAAGAAGGCCTTGAGATCGTCCGCGCTGTCGACGTCCGGCGTCTCGTTGCCGAGCTGCTGGGTCACCAAAGACAGCGCCGAGGCGCCCATGCGGTTCTTGCCGCGGCCGAGGTCGACCAGGATCATGACGGTGTCGCCGGCGTCGCTCTTGATTTGCGGCGTGAGCACGCGGCGCACATCGGTAACGGGCGCGAACGACGACACGATCAGCGACACCGGCGAGGTGATGGCCTTGGCCTCGCCCTCTTTCTCGTCGCGCCAGGTGGTGCGCATCGACAGCGAGTCTTTGCCGACCGGGATGCTGATGCCCAGCGCCGGGCACAGTTCCATGCCGACCGCCTTGACGGTGTCGAACAGGGCCGCGTCCTGGCCCGGCTGGCCGCAGGCGGCCATCCAGTTGGCCGACAGCTTGATGTCGGAGATGTCAAGGATCGGGGCGGCGGCGATGTTGGTGATCGCCTCGCCCACGGCCATGCGGCCCGAGGCGGCGGCGTTGATCACCGCCAGCGGCGTGCGCTCGCCCATGGCCATGGCCTCGCCGAGGTAGCCTTCGAAGCTCATCGCCGTGACGGCGCAGTCGGCCACCGGCACCTGCCACGGGCCGACCATCTGGTCGCGCACGGTGGTGCCGCCCACGCTGCGGTCGCCAATGGTGATCAGGAAGGACTTGTCGGCCACGGTCGGCAGCAGCAGCACGCGCTGGGCGACGTCGGCCAGATCGAGCCCGGTCAGGTCGAGCGCGGGGAATTCGTTGTGCACGTGGCACACGTCGCGCAGCATCTTGGGCGGCTTGCCGAGCAGGACGTCCATCGGCATGTCGACCGGCGAGTTGCCCAGCTGCGGGTCGACCAGCTTGAGCTGGCGCTCCTCGGTAGCCACGCCGACGGCGGCGAACGGGCAGCGCTCGCGCTCGCACAGGGCGCGGAACAGGTCCAGGTCGGCCGGCGCGATCGCCAGCACATAGCGCTCCTGCGACTCGTTGCTCCAGATTTCTTTCGGGGCCATGCCGCTTTCTTCGAGCGGCACCTTGCGCAGGTCGAAGATGGCGCCGCGGCCGGCGTCGTTGGTGATTTCGGGGAAGGCGTTCGACAAACCGCCCGCGCCCACGTCGTGGATCGAGATGATCGGATTGTCGGCGCCCATCTGCCAGCACGCGTTGATGACTTCCTGTGCGCGCCGCTCCATCTCGGCGTTGCCGCGCTGGACCGAGTCGAAATCGAGGTCGGCCGTGTTGGTGCCGGTCGCCATCGACGAGGCGGCGCTGCCGCCCATGCCGATGCGCATGCCGGGACCGCCCAGTTGGATCAGCAGGCTGCCGACCGGGATCTCGTTCTTGTGGGTGTGCTGGTCGGCGATGTTGCCGATGCCGCCGGCGATCATGATCGGTTTGTGGTAGCCGTACACGGTGTCGGCCATGCCGGCGCTCAGGCGGCCCACGTTCTGCTCGTAGGTGCGGAAGAAGCCGCCCAGCACCGGGCGTCCGAATTCGTTCGAGAACGCGGCGCCGCCGATCGGGCCTTCGATCATGATCTGCAGCGGCGAGGCGATGCGGTCGGGCTTGCCATACACGCCGACGCCGGCCGGCGCGCGCTGCGCCAACGGCGCGGTCACGCTGGCCGCGTTTTCCCATGGCTGGACCGCGTCCGGGATCATCAGGTTCGAGACCGTGAAGCCGGTCAGGCCGGCCTTTGGCTTGGCGCCGCGGCCGGTCGCGCCCTCGTCGCGGATCTCGCCGCCGGCGCCGGTCGAGGCGCCCGGATACGGGGCGATCGCGGTCGGGTGGTTGTGGGTCTCGACCTTCATCAGGGTGTGGGTCAGCTCGACCGAGGTGCCGTATTCGTGGCTTGAACCGCGCGGGTAGAAGCGCGTGACGGTGGCCCCCTCCATGATCGACGAGTTGTCGCTGTAGGCGACGATGGTGCCCTTCGGCTGCAGCTGGTGGGTGTTTTTGATCATCTGGAACAGCGATTTTTGCTGCGCCTCGCCGTCGACGATCCAGTCGGCGTTGAAGATCTTGTGGCGGCAATGCTCGCTGTTGGCCTGCGCGAACATCATCAGTTCGACGTCGGTCGGGTTGCGCTTGGCGCTGGTGAAGGCTGCCAGCAGATAGTCGATCTCGTCGTCCGACATGGCCAGGCCGAGGTCGGTGTTGGCTTTTTCGAGCGCGCCCTTGCCGGCGCCGAGCACGTCGATCGACTCGAACGGCTTGGCTTCAAGCTCGCCGAACAGGTTGGCCGCCTCGCCGGCGTCGCGCAGCACGCTCTCGGTCATGCGGTCGTGCAGCAGCGCCGCGACGGCCTTTGACGCCTCCGCGCCCAGGCCCTTTGCCGCGCCGATGCTGCTGCCCAGCAGGCCGGTCTTGAGCCGCACCGTGTAGGCGATGCCGCGCTCGATGCGCGCGATGTGCGCCATGCCGCAGTTGTGGGCGATGTCGGTCGCCTTCGAGGCCCACGGCGAAATCGTGCCGAAGCGCGGGATGACCACGAATTCCTCGGCCACGCCCTCGGTCGATGCCGCTTCGGCCGGTTCGCCGTAGACCAGCATCGCGGCCAGGCGGCTCGCGTCGTCGGTCGACAGCGCCGCTTTCGCATCGATGAAATGGGTGAAGCGCGCTTGCACCGAGGCGATCGCCGGGGCGACGGCTTGCAGTTGCCTCAGGAGGCGGTGTTTGCGGAAGGCGGAGAGGGCATTGGAACCCGGCAGAATCAACATGATTGGGAGGGGGTTGATGCAGCGTGGCTGCGGGTTAGAGATGAAAATGGCGATGTAAGTGTCATGCGAAGCGTGATGCGGACTTCCTATAGGCCGGTATTATACCGCGTCGCACCCTCTCAAGCTTGCCTGTGGGATGCCCTTCGACCTGAAACAGACTTGGCAGTCAGGAGTCCTCACAGAACCGCAATGCGCCTTGAACACTACAAGTCGCTGGCAAGAAAGTGATGCAACTGAAAGTGGCGAAGATCAGGCCATCCGTTCGCGTTTGTCCTGCCCTGCGCCGGATACGAATTGATATCAATTATGGTATCGTGCAATCACTGGCGTTAAAGTTAAACGGTGAGATCAATGGCATCCGTCACTATCCGCAATTTACCCGATGAAACGCACCGCGCTTTGCGCGCGCGTGCAGCAAAACATGGCCTCAGTACTGGAGCCGAAATCCGGGCAATCCTCGAAAACGCCGTTCGACCCGAGAGCCGCGTCAAGCTCGGTTCCCTGCTGGCCGAAACTGGCCGCGAAGTGGGTGGCGTCGATCTTGAGATCGAACGCGATAAAACGCCCACCGAGCCGGTGGGATTGGAATGATTTTGCTTGATACAAACGTTGTTTCTGAGCCGCTGAAAAGCGCGGGCGATTTGAACGTGCTTGCCTGGATCGACGCACAGATCATCGAAACCTTGTACCTTTCGACAATCAGTCTTGCGGAACTGCGTTTTGGTGTCGCTGTACTGCCTGCGGGCAAACGGAGGGACACACTTCATTCCAGTCTTGACCGGCGCGTCTTGCCCCTGTTCGCGGTACGCATCCTGTCATTCGATGACCCTTCGTCGCGCGCTTATGCTGCGCTGCGTGCCCGTGCGCGCTCCTCTGGCAAGGCCATTGCGCCCACCGATGGCTATATCGCGGAAATAGCGGCGACACATGGTTACACAGTCGCCACGCGTGACACGTCGCCTTTTGAAGCTGCTGGCGTGACTGTCGTTAACCCTTGGGCATGGCGGGCAGGCTGATTTCCGTAGGCTGATTTGAGCGTTGTTGCGCACTAAGCAGTGCCGAAGCCCCCGCCGCCCGGCGTCTCGATCACAAACACGTCGCCCGCCGCCATTTCGGTCTTGCCGATATGCGCCAGCTGCTCGGTGCTGCCATCGACCCGCTCCACGCGGTTGACGCCGGTCGCGCCCGGGCCGCCGCCGGCCATGCCGAACGGCGCATGGACGCGGTTGTTCGACAGGATCGCGGCCGTCATCGGCTCGAGGAAGCGCACCTTGCGCACGCCGCCGTTGCCGCCGTGCCAGCGCCCCGCCCCGCCCGAGCCATGCCTGATCTCGTAGCTCTCGAGCCGCACGGGGAAGCGGAATTCGAGGATCTCGGGATCGGTCAGGCGTGAGTTGGTCATATTGGTCTGGACCACGTCGGTGCCGTCGAAGCTTTCGCCGGCGCCGGAGCCGCCCGAGATGGTCTCGTAGTACTGGTATTTGGCGTTGCCGAACGTGAAATTGTTCATCGTGCCCTGCGAGGCCGCCATCACACCCAGCGCGCCGTAAAGCGCGTTGGTGATGCAGGTCGAGGTTTCGACATTGCCCGACACGACCGAGGCCGGATAGTGCGGGTTGAGCATCGAGCCGGGCGGGATGATCACATTGAGCGGCTTGAGGCAGCCCGCGTTGAGCGGAATTTCGTCGTCGACCAGGGTGCGGAACACGTACAGCACCGCCGCCATGCACACGGCCGACGGCGCGTTGAAGTTGTTGGGCAGCTGGCTTGAGGTGCCGGTGAAGTCGATCTGCGCGCTGCGGCTGGCGTGGTCGACCCGGATCGCGACCTTGATCCGCGCGCCGTTGTCGAGCTCGCAGGTGAATTCGCCGTCCCTGAGCGCGGTGATCACGCGCCGCACGGCCTCCTCGGCGTTGTCCTGCACGTGGCCCATGTAGGCCTGCACCACGTCGAGCCCGAAGTGGGCGACCATCTTGCGCAGTTCGTCCACGCCCTTCTGGTTGGCGGCCACCTGGGCGCGCAGGTCGGCCATGTTCTGGTCCGGATTGCGCGCCGGGTGGCGCGCGCCGCCCAGCAAGGCGCGCGCTTCGGCGTCGCGCAGCAGGCCGTCGGCGCCGTCGACGAGCTTGAAGTTATCGATCAAGACGCCCTCCTCGACGATCGAGACCGAATCGGGCGGCATCGAGCCGGGCGTGGTGCCGCCGATGTCGGCGTGGTGGCCGCGCGAGCCGACGTAGAACAGAATCTGCGCGCCGGCATCGTCGAACACGGGCGAAATGACCGTCACGTCGGGCAGGTGCGTGCCGCCGTGGTACGGGTCGTTGAGCATGTAGACGTCGCCCGGGCGCATCTTGCCCGCGTTTTTGAACAATACGGTCTTGATGCTCTCGCCCATCGAGCCAAGGTGCACCGGCATGTGGGGCGCGTTGGCGATCAGATTGCCGTCGGCGTCGAACAGTGCGCAACTGAAGTCGAGGCGCTCCTTGATGTTGACCGAATAGGCGGTGTTTTGCAGTCGCAGACCCATCTGCTCGGCGATCGACATGAACAGGTTGTTGAAGATCTCGAGCATGACCGGGTCGGCCGTGGTGCCGATCGCGCGCCGCTCGGGCATCGCCTCGACGCGCCTGAGCACGAGGTGGTTGTGATCGGTCACGCGCGCCTGCCAGCCCGGCTCGACGATGGTCGTCGCGTTGGCCTCGGCGATGATCGCCGGGCCCGCGATAAGGTCTTCGGGGCGCATGTCGGCGCGCTGGTAAAGGCCCGTGTCGTGCCAGGCGTTGCCGCCGAACATGCGCACCGTATCGAAAGGCTCGAGCGCTCCTTCGCGCGGCGCGGCCGCCACCGGCGTCTCGGCCGGCGCGTCCGACTTGCCGACCGCCTCGACCGAGACCGCTTCGACCACCAGTGCCTTGCCCTGCATCAGGAACGAAAAGCGCTTCTTGTACGCGCCCTCGAACTGCGCGGTCATGGCGGCCACCTCGCCGAACATGACGATCAACGCCGAATCGGTGCCCTCGTAGCGCAGATGAACGCGCCGCAGCAGCGTGATGCGCTCCAGGGCGACGCCCTGCCCCACCAGTTCCCGCGTGACCGTCTCGCCCAAGGCGGCCAGGCGCGCGGCCAGCGACTGCTGGTCGATGTCGGCCAGGCGCACCTCGACCGCCGCCTCGCGCATCGCGCTCTGGTCGGCCAGCCCCATGCCGTAGGCCGACAACACACCCGCCAGCGCGTGGATAAACACGCTCTTCATGCCCAGCGCGTCGGCCACCAGGCAGGCGTGCTGCCCGCCGGCGCCGCCGAAGCTGGTGAGCGTGTATTCGGTCACGTCGTGGCCGCGCTGCACCGAGATCTGCTTGATCGCGTTGGCCATGTTGCCCACGGCGATCTGGATGAAGCCCTCGGCCACCTGCTCGGGCGCCGGCGTGCTGCCGGTGGCCGCGCCGATCTGCGCGGCCAGCGCCGCGAAGCGCTCGCGCACCACGTCCAGGTCGAGCGCCTCGTTGGCGCCCGGGCCAAACAGCGGCGGGAAATGGGCCGGCTGGATTTTGCCGAGCATGACGTTGCAGTCGGTGACCGCGAGCGGGCCGCCGCGCCGGTAGCTGGCCGGCCCCGGGTTGGCGCCGGCGCTGTCGGGCCCCACGCGGTAGCGGCTGCCGTCGAAGTGCAGGACCGAGCCGCCGCCGGCGGCGACGGTGTGGATGCTCATCATCGGGGCGCGCATGCGCACGCCGGCGACCTGGGTCTCAAACACGCGCTCGAATTCGCCCGAATAGTGCGACACGTCGGTCGAGGTGCCGCCCATGTCGAAGCCGATCACGCGCCCGAACCCGGCCAGCTCGCTCGCCCGCACCATGCCGACGATGCCGCCGGCCGGGCCGCTAAGGATGCTGTCCTTGCCCTGGAACGCGTGGGCGTCGGTCAGCCCGCCGTTCGACTGCATGAACTGCAGGTTCACAGTGGGCATCTCGGCGGCGACCTGGTCGACATAGCGGCGCAGGATCGGCGACAGGTAGGCGTCGACCACGGTGGTGTCGCCGCGGGCGACCAGTTTCATCATCGGGCTGACCTGGTGCGACACCGACACCTGGGTGAAGCCGATCGCGCGCGCGATGCGGGCGGTGGCCTCCTCGTGGGCGCCGAAGCGGTAGCCGTGCATGAACACGATCGCGAGCGAGCGCAGGCCAAGGTCGTAGGCGGCCTGCAGGCCGGCGCTGGTGGCGTCCTCGTCGAGCGCGCGCAGCACCTCGCCATGGGCGCCGACGCGCTCGTCGATTTCGACCACATGGCTGTAGAGCAGCTCGGGCAGCACGATGTGGCGCTCGAAGATGCGGGGACGGTTTTGGTAGGCGATGCGCAAGGCGTCGCGGAAGCCGCGCGTGATCGCCAGCGCGGTCGGTTCGCCCTTGCGTTCGAGCAGTGCGTTGGTGGCCACCGTGGTGCCCATCTTGACCGCTTCGATCACGCCCACGGGTATGGCTTGGCCGCTTGCCAAGCCGAGCAAATGGCGGATCCCAGCCACCGCCGCGTCGGGGTACTGTTCGGGATTCTCGGACAGCAGTTTGTGGGTCAGAAGTCGTCCATCGGGACGGCGTGCCACAATGTCGGTGAAGGTACCGCCACGATCAATCCAGAATTGCCAATCCATGTGTTTTGCCCGGCCCGGTGGTGAAGCACGTATTGTAATGTGCAATATGGACGTGTGAGCGAAAACACATGGGGTGGCGCTTCATTGTTTCAGTTTCAGTTAATGGTTCTGTTTTTGCTTGGAGCCGCCGCCGGCGCCGCTTTCGCTGCCGGCCTTGACGTTGCTTTTGGCGTCGTGGCTGCTCTTGTCCTCTTTTTTGCCGTCATGGGATTTGACATCCTGTTCCGTCACGTTGCTGTTGGAGTGGGGCTTGGCCTGGGGGCCGCTCGATTTCGATTCGTTCATCGGAAACTCCTTGTGCTTTAATGAATGGGGAAAACCTGCCCTAAAATTAATATATCGCGCACCGCGCCACTGTGCGTTCACGCTCATTAACCCGCAATCCCATCGAAACCCCACGCCCACACCATGAAACCACTGTATAGCGTTGCCCAGATCCGCGACATCGAAACGACCGCCCTGGCGTCGCTGCCGCCAGGTTCGCTCATGCAGCGCGCCGGCCAGTCCGCCTCCGAGCTCGCGGTCAAACTAGTCGCCCACCGGCAGTCGCCACAGGTGCTGGTGCTGGCCGGCCCCGGCAACAACGGCGGCGACGCGCTCGAGGTCGCCGCCAACCTCGGCCAGGCCGGCATCGCGGTCACCGTGCTCCGGCTCGCCGGCGCCAGCACCCCACCCGACAGCGCGCGCGCCCTGCTGCGCGCGCGCGCCGGCGGCGTGCGGTTTGCCGACGCCCTGCCCGCCGACGTCGATTGGGCGCTGGTGGTCGACGGCCTGTTCGGCATCGGGCTCGCGCGCGCGCTGTCGGGCGCGGCGCGCGCGCTCGCCTGCGCCGTCAACGAGCACGACTGGCCGGTGCTCGCGCTCGACGTGCCCAGCGGTCTCGACGCCGACACCGGCGCCCTCGTCGGCCCCGACGGCGTCGCCGTGCGCGCCGGCCACACCATCACCTTCATCGGCGACAAGCCCGGCCTGCACACCGGCCAGGGGCGCGACTATGCCGGCGCGGTCACGCTCGCCGGGCTTGGCGTCGAGCTGCCCGCGCAGGCGCCGGCCGAGGCCCAGTTGAACGAGGTGGCGTTGTTTGCGCGCTACCTGCACCCGCGCGCGCAGAATTCGCACAAGGGCAGCTTTGGCAACGTGGCCGTGATCGGCGGCGCGCGGGGCATGCTGGGCGCGCCCGTGCTGGCCGCGCGCGGCGCGCTGCTGGCCGGCGCGGGGCGCGTTTTCGTGGCGACCCTCGATCGCAATCCGGGCCTCGACATGGCCCAACCCGAACTCATGTTCCGCGACGCGGCCGGCTACGACCCCGCCGGCAGCACGCTGGTGATCGGCCCCGGCATGGGCGACTCGGCCGACGCGCTGCGCCTGCTGCATCGCGCGCAGGGCGGCGCCGCGCCGCTGGTGCTCGACGCCGACGCGCTCAACCTGATCGCCGCCAACCCCGACCTGCAGCTGCAACTGGCCCAGCGCACGGGCGCCACCGCGCTCACGCCGCATCCGCTCGAGGCGGCCAGGCTGCTGGGCGTGACGATCGCGGTGATCCAGGGCGACCGCATGGCGGCCGCGCGCGAACTGGCCGCGCGCCTGCGCTGCCACGTGGTGCTCAAGGGTGCGGGCAGCGTGCTCGCGCGGCCCGACGGCATGGTCGTGATCAATCCGACCGGCAATCCCGGGCTGGCCACGGCGGGCACGGGCGACGTGTTGGCGGGCATTTGCGGCGCGCTGCTGGCCCAGGGCTGGCCCGGCTGGGAGGCGCTGCTGGGCGCGGTGTGGGTGCATGGCGCCGCGGCCGACCGGCTGGTGGCGCAAGGAGTCGGCCCGATCGGGCTGACCGCCGGCGAACTGCCGGCCGCCGCGCGCGCGGTGCTCAACGCGCTGGTGTTGGAGATCGGAGGCTGAGAGTTTTCTGGACGCGTATCGGAAGACTCTCCGCCTCTCAGCCTCTCAGACCAGGCGGCCCGCCGCGATCGTGATGGTGCGCGCGCAGCGCGCGGCGATCGAAGCGTCGTGGGTGACCAGCACGAGCGTCGAGCCGCGCTCGCGGTTCAGTTCGAACATGAGCTGGATCACGGCCTCGCCGGTGGCCGCGTCGAGCGAGCCGGTGGGCTCGTCGGCGAACAGCAGCGGCGGCTCGGTCACGAAGGCGCGCGCCAGCGCCACGCGCTGCTGCTCGCCGCCCGACAGGTATTTGGGATAGTGCTTGAGGCGGCTCGACAGGCCGACCCGGCCCAGCATCGCCATCGCCTTCTCGCGCGCGTGGTCGTCGCCGCGCAGTTCGAGCGGCAGCATGACGTTTTCGAGCGCGTTCAGGTGCGCCAGCAGCTGGAACGACTGGAACACGAAACCGAGTTTGTGTTTACGGAAAACCGCGCGCCCGTCCTCGTCGAGCGCGAAGATGTCGACCCCGTCGAGCACCACCTTGCCGCTCGACGGCGAGTCGAGGCCGGCCAGCAGGCCGAGCAGGGTCGACTTGCCGGAACCGGACGCGCCCACGACCGCGAGCGTCTCGGCCGCATGCACTGTAAAATCAACGCTGTGCAAGATGGTGAGCTCGCCGCTGGCGTCGGCGACCCGCTTGGACAGATCGACAACTTGTATCGCCGGCGCCGTTTTGGCGGCGGCGCCAACGTCAGTAAGGGAAGCTTCGGAAATGTCACGCATGTTTGCTGTTCTCAAAATTTCTGCTCTCAAATCGATGGAGCTAAAGAGGTGGACGATCTGCGGTTTGCTCATGCTCTCCGCCTCGGCGTACGCCCATTCTGCACCAAAAACCGTGCTGGTGCTTGGCGACAGCCTCTCGGCCGAATACGGCCTCAACCGCGGAAGCGGCTGGGTGGCCCTGCTCGAACGCAAGCTCAAGACCGAAAAAATCGATGCGCGCGTGGTCAACGCGAGCATCAGCGGCGAGACCACGAGCGGCGGCCGGGCGCGCCTGCCGGCGCTGCTGGCCCAGCACAAACCCGACTACGTCATCATCGAGCTCGGCGCCAACGACGGCCTGCGCGGCCTGCCCGTGCCGGCCGCCCAGGACAATCTGCGCGCCATGCTGGCCATGGCCCAGAAAAACAATGCCAAGCCCCTGCTGCTGGGAATGCGCATGCCGCCCAACTACGGGCGCGCCTACACCGAGCGCTTTTTCGGTATGTACGGCAAACTGGCGAAGGAATACAAGACGCCGCTGGTGCCCTTCATCCTCGAGGGGGTGGCCGAAAAACCGAACCTGTTCCAGCCCGACCGCCTGCATCCGACGGCGCAGGCGCATCCGATCATCCTGGCCAACATCTGGCCAACCTTCCTTCCCATGATCAAATCGAAATGAAGTATCCCGCCTTACAAGGTTTTAACGCCATCCTGCCCCAGCTGCCCGGCTTCGACGCCATCATCGACGCCCGCAGCGAGTCCGAGTTCGCGCTCGACCACATCCCCGGCGCCATCAACTGCCCGGTATTAAACGACGAGGAGCGCGTACGCGTCGGCACGATCTACAAACAGGTCAACGCGTTCGAGGCCAAAAAAGTCGGCGCCGCGCTGGTGGCGCGCAATATCGCGCGCCACCTCGAGGAGCGTTTCGCCGCCATGCCGCGCGACTGGAAGCCGATGGTCTATTGCTGGCGCGGCGGCAACCGCAGCGGTTCGCTGGCGCTGGTGCTGGCCAAGGTGGGCTGGCCGGCGATCCAACTCGACGGCGGCTACAAGGCCTATCGGGCGCACGTGAGCGCGGCGCTGTCGGAGCCGCCGGCGGTGTCGTTCAAGGTCATCTGCGGCACCACCGGCAGCGGCAAGAGCCGCCTGCTCGAGGTGCTCGCCGCCGACGGCGCGCAGGTGCTCGACCTCGAGCAACTGGCCGCGCACCGCGGCTCGGTGCTGGGCGACCTTCCGAGCCACCCGCAGCCATCGCAGAAAATGTTCGAGACGCGCATCTGGACCAAGCTGCGCCAGTTCGACCCCGCCCTGCCCGTGTTCGTCGAATCCGAAAGCAAAAAGGTCGGCCAGCTGCGCGTGCCCGACGCCGTGATGGAAAAGATGCGCGCCTCGCCGTGCGTCTCGCTGACGCTGTCGCGCCCGAACCGGGTGCGCCTACTGATGGAGGACTACCAGCATTTCACCACCAGCCCGGCCACGCTCAACACCCAGCTCGACTGCCTGGTCAAGCTGCACGGCCACGACAAGATCGCGCGCTGGCACGACCTTGCCAACAACGGCATGATGCCCGACCTGGTCGACGAACTGCTGGTCGACCATTACGATCCGGCCTACCTGCGTTCGATCGACCGCAACTTCACCCAGTTCGCGCAGGCCGAGGTGCTGGAGCTGGGCGACATCGGCGAGGCCGACTTTCTGGGCGCCGCGCGCCACCTGCGCGGCGCCATCTGAAGCCCCTAAACCGCTAAAGCCCTAATCCGCCAAAGCCAACGCTGGCCCGTGGGCCCATGTAAAAAGACCCGGTCGCGCGAGCGAACCGGGTCTTTTTTTATGTCGCTGGCGCCGAGCCAACTTACTGCGCCGGCGCCGTGCTACTTGCTTACTTACTTACTTACTTACTTACTTACTTACTTACTGCGCTGGCGCCGCCGCCGGCGCCGCCAGCCGCTTGACCCCGGCCTTGGCCTTGACCGCTTCGAGGTAGGCGAACAGCTCTTGCTGGGCTTGCGCCGCCGCGATCTGCTCCTGCTCGCCGGAGCGGCGCGCCACGTCCGTCGTGGCAGGCTGCGTCACCTTGCCGATGCGGTACACGCCATACCCCTTGCCCGGCAGGTCGACCCCGACGTAGGCCGGCAGTTTGCTGACGTTGGCCTTGAGCACGGCCAGTCCGGCGGCCGGATCGATGGTCGGCTCCTTGATGCGCGAGACCACCTGCGGCGCGCCGAAACCGGCGGCGTCGCCCGAGGCTTTGGCTTCGGCGAGCTTGGCCTGGCCGGCCTTGCGCGCCAGGGCGGCGGCCTGTTCGGCCACCACGCGCTCGCGGATGACGGCTTCGACTTCGGCCAGCGGACGCACCGAGGCGGGCTTGTGCTTGACGATGCGGCCGGCCACGAGGGTGGCGGGCGCGACTTCGACCGGCTCGGTGTTGTGGCGCTTCTTGAGCGAATCGGCGGCGAACAAGGCCTCGAGGAACTTCGGATGGTTGAAAGTCGCGCTGCCGGCGGCCGGCGACGGGGTCCGCGTGACGTCGGCGGTCGCGATGGTCAGCTTGAGCTTGTCGGCGACCGGCTTGAGGCTGGTCGACTCCTGGTACAGGGTGTCGGTGAACTCCTCGGCCAATTCCTTGTACAGCTTGGACGCCTTGACCTTCTTGAGTTCGGCCACGATGTCGGCCTTGGCCTCGTCGAGCGGCTTGACGATTTGCGGCGTGACCGAAGTGAGCATGACGATGTGGTAGCCGTAGTCGGACTCGACCAGGCCGCTGATCTCTCCCTGCTTGAGCTTGGCGGCGGCCGCGGCGATCACAGGGTCGACCGATTCCGGCGTGACCACGCCAAGGTCGCCGCCCAGTTCGGCCGACGCGCTGTCTTGCGAATTCGCCTTGGCGACCGCGGCAAATTCGGCCGGCGCGGCGCGCACTTGCGCCAGCAGCGCCTCGGCCTTCGCCTTGGCGGCTGCCTTGTCGGCGGCAGGCGCGCTCTTGGGGGCGTTGATCAGGATGTGGCTGGCCTTGCGCTGTTCCGGGGTCACGAAGCGCGCCTTGTTGGCGCTGTCGTTGTACACGGCGGCGACTTCGGCGTCGCTGGCGGTGACCTGGTTGGCGACCGAATCGGCGTTGAACACCAGGTACTCGATCTGCGCCTGCTCGGGCAACTTGAACAAGGCGGTGTTCTTGTCGTAGTAGGATTTGATCAGCTCGGGCGTGACGGCCACCTGGGCGACGAAGGCGGCGCTCGGGAACAGCACCTCCTGCACTTCGCGCTCTTCTTCGGCGAGGTCCGACAGGCGCTTGGACACGGTGCGCGGCACGATGGCGCTGGCCTCGAGCGCGCTGCTGACCTGACGCTGGGTCAATTCGCGCCGGATGCTGTTTTCATACATGGCCGACGACTGCCCCGAGGCCAGTATGGCCGCGTTGTATTGTTCGTAGTCGAAGCTGCCGTCCGGTTTGCGGAAGTCGCCGGTGCTGGCGATGTATTTTTGCACCGCCTTGTCGCCCGCGGCCATGTGGTTGCGCGCCATCTCGTTGGTGATCGCGGCCTCGGTGATGAGGCGCTCGAGCACGCGCTGCTTGGCTTCGGGCGTTTCGAACATGCGCGCATCGAACTGGTCGCCCGCCATCTGGCGGTAGCGCACGAGCTGCTGGCGCTGCGCCTCGTCCCACTGTGACTGGGTGACCTTGGTTTCGCCGACCTTGACAACGGTGTCCGCGTCGCCGGCGGCGAATTGGGTACCCACCCCGGTGACGGCAAACGCGAGGATGATCAGGCCCAGAAAGAACTGGACGAAGCGTTTTTGATTGCGAATAAATTCAAGCATGGTCAGCCGATTCGATGAAAAGAAAACGTGTTTAACTTGCACATATAAAAAAAGGCGAACTCTCGTTCGCCTCTTCTTGTTCCGTAGAGCGAGTCGCCCTTGAGGGCGACTCGTCCCACTTAATGTTGGCGGAGCGGACGGGACTCGAACCCGCGACCTCCGACGTGACAGGCCGGCATTCTAACCAACTGAACTACCACTCCGTGTACTGCTGTATTTTTCTTTGCGGAGTGGAAGCTGCCCGTACGGGAGGCCTCCATTCTACTATGTTCTGGCGGAGCGGACGGGACTCGCCTACATTCTGCAGGCCGCTGATTTCCTTGCAA
>NZ_PXWF02000275.1 GCF_003011895.2 Massilia glaciei
TAATGTTGGCGGAGCGGACGGGACTCGAACCCGCGACCTCCGACGTGACAGGCCGGCATTCTAACCAACTGAACTACCACTCCGTGTACTGCTGTATTTTTCTTTGCGGAGTGGAAGCTGCCCGTACGGGAGGCCTCCATTCTACTATGTTCTGGCGGAGCGGACGGGACTCGCCTACATTCTGCAGGCCGCTGATTTCCTTGCAAGGAAATCTCTTCGTGTCCCAAACCGTGCTCCCCGCAGGGGGAGCACTCCATCAAACTTTGTTCTGGCGGAGCGGACGGGACTCGAACCCGCGACCTCCGACGTGACAGGCCGGCATTCTAACCAACTGAACTACCACTCCAAAAATACTTTTTTACAACGCTATCTGACTGGTAGGGGCTGACAGGCTCGAACTGCCGACCTACGCCTTGTAAGGGCGCCGCTCTACCAACTGAGCTAAGCCCCCAAAGGTTGTTCAACCACGGTGCCGCCAAATAGTTTCGACGATTGTCACCTCGTCGAAGGCAATTAGTTTACTGCATCCTTGAGCGCTTTGCCAGCTTTAAATTTAGGAACGCGCGCGGCGTCGATTTTGATCGCCTCCTTGGTGCGCGGGTTGCGTCCGGTGCGCGCCGCGCGCTCGCCGACCGAGAATGTCCCGAAGCCGACCAGGGTCACGCTGTCGTTCTTTTGCAGGCTGCCCGTCACCGCCACGATCATCGCGTCGAGCGCGCGCGTGGCCGAGGCCTTGGTAATGTCGGCCGACTTCGCGATCTCTTCGATCAGTTCCGTTTTGTTCACTCGTATCCCCGTTCCATGTGTGGCCGCGCCTGCGCGGACTGCGCAATCTCGCGCGCCTTTTAGCGTGCGGAAATAATCCGCAGCGCGTATTAAACAAGCCGCCTGCCTATTGTGTCAAGAGAAGGACGCAGGGAATTCGTATTGCACCGCAATGCGCCGCGGACCGTCGGCGTAGGCTTGCCCCAAAAGCAGACAAGCGCCACATGGGCGCTTGTCATTTACAACTGCGGATCCACTTTTAGTGCTTCACGACTTCGGCGCCGTCAGGCTGCACCGCGGCGGGTACGGCGGCCGCCACCGGCGCGGCCTCCACCACGGCGTCCGGCATGCGCTCAAGTGCGATCTCAAGCACCTTGTCGATCCAGCGCACCGGAACGATTTCGAGCTTGTTCTTCACGTTGTCGGGAATCTCGGCGAGGTCCTTGACGTTCTGCTCGGGGATCAGCACCGTCTTGATGCCGCCGCGATGCGCCGCCAGCAGTTTCTCTTTGAGTCCACCGATCGGCAGCACTTCGCCGCGCAGCGTGATCTCGCCCGTCATCGCCACGTCGGCCCGCACCGGAATGCCGGTGAAGATCGACACCAGCGCGGTGGTCATCGCGATGCCGGCCGACGGACCGTCCTTCGGCGTGGCGCCCTCCGGCACGTGGATGTGGATGTCGCATTTTTCGAACACGTCATTCTTGATCCCGAAGCGGTTGGCGCGCGAGCGTACCACCGTGCGCGCGGCCTCGATCGATTCCTTCATCACGTCGCCCAGCGTGCCGGTGCGGATGATGCCGCCCTTGCCCGGCATTTGCATCGCCTCGATGGTCAGCAGGTCGCCGCCCACCTCGGTCCATGCAAGGCCGACCACCTGGCCGATCGCGTTCTCTTTTTCGGCCACGCCGAAATCGTAGCGCCGCACACCGAGGAACTTGTCGATGTTCTTGTTGTTGATCGCGACCTTCTTGTCGGATTTTTTGAGCAGCAGCATCTTGACGACTTTGCGGCAGATCTTCGAGATTTCACGCTCGAGCGAACGCACGCCGGCCTCGCGGGTGTAATAGCGGATGATGTCGCGCAGTGCCGATTCGGCAACCGCGATCTCCTCCTCTTTGAGGCCGTTCGCCTTGATCTGCTTGGGCAGCAGGTAACGCTGCGCGATGCTGGTCTTTTCGTCCTCGGTGTAGCCGGACAGGCGGATCACTTCCATCCGGTCGAGCAGCGCCGGCGGGATGTTGTACGAGTTCGAGGTCGCCACGAACATCACATCGGACAGGTCGAAGTCGACCTCGATGTAATGGTCCGAGAACGTGTGGTTCTGTTCAGGGTCGAGCACCTCGAGCAGGGCCGACGACGGATCGCCGCGGAAATCGGCGCCCATCTTATCGACCTCGTCGAGCAGGAACAGGGGATTGCGCACGCCGACCTTGGACAGGCTTTGCAAAATCTTGCCCGGCATCGAGCCGATGTAGGTGCGGCGGTGTCCGCGGATCTCGGCCTCGTCGCGCACGCCGCCGAGCGCCATGCGCACGAACTTGCGGTTCGTGGCGCGCGCGATGGACTGGCCGAGCGAGGTCTTGCCCACGCCCGGGGGGCCCACGAAGCACAGGATCGGCGCCTTGAGCTTGTCGACGCGTTGCTGGACCGCGAGGTATTCCAGGATGCGTTCTTTAACCTTGTCGAGGCCGTAGTGGTCGCCCTCGAGCACCTTCTCGGCGTTCTCGAGATCGTTGTTGACCTTCGACTTCTTTTTCCATGGCAGCGCGACAAGCGTGTCGATGTAGTTGCGCACCACGGTCGCCTCGGCCGACATCGGCGACATCAGCTTGAGCTTTTTGAGTTCGTTGGTGGCCTTGTCGAGCGCCTCCTTCGGCATTTTGGCGGCCACGACTTTCTTCTCGAGCTCGTCGATGTCGGCGCCGTCCTCGCCCTCGCCCAGCTCTTTCTGGATCGCCTTGACCTGCTCGTTGAGGTAGTACTCGCGCTGCGATTTTTCCATCTGGCGCTTGACGCGGCCGCGGATGCGTTTTTCCACCTGCAGGATGTCGAGTTCGCCCTCGAGCTGGCCGAGCAGGTGCTCGAGGCGCTTGGCGACGTTGAAGATCTCGAGGATCACCTGCTTCTGCTCGAGCTTGAGCGGCAGGTGCGCGGCGACCGTGTCGGCCAGGCGGCCGGCGTCGTCGATGCCGGCCAGCGAGGCGAGGATCTCGGGTGGAATTTTTTTGTTCAGTTTGACGTACTGGTCGAACTGCTGGACGATCGCCCGGCGCATCGCCTCGACCTCGGAATCGTCGCCCACCTCGGACTGGATCGGGGTCAGGTCGGCGATGAAATGGCTCGGCGCGTCGCTGATGTGGTTGATGCGGGCGCGCTGGGCCCCCTCGACGAGCACCTTGACGGTGCCATCGGGAAGCTTAAGCATTTGCAAGATATTGGCCACGCAACCGATCTCGTAGATGTCGGACGCGGATGGCTCATCCTTGGCGGCGGCCTTTTGGGCGGCCAGCATGATGCTCTTGCCTTGCTCCATCGCGGCCTCGAGCGCCTTGATCGATTTCGGACGGCCGACGAACAGTGGTATCACCATATGCGGGAAGACGACCACGTCGCGCAACGGCAGTAAAGGCAGCGTCGTTTGCTCGGTTAATTTGGAAGTTGTCATGGCATACCTTTTTAGAAAACGTGTTTACGATGTTGGCACTGGCTGCCAAAACACAAGACCGGACGGTAAAAAATATTTCTACTGATAATTTAGATAATCACTTTTTTGATTAACTGAATTACATGGCCTGTTCAAAAAGTTTTAAAAGCATCAAATAAAAAAGCCACCGCGCAGCGCCGCTGCGAGTGGCTTTTCGATTGAAGCCTAATTCTTTTATTGAGATAAATTGTACCGCCAAGAATTAAGCTTTCAAACCCTTTTCGTTGTGTGCGCGCGGCACTTTTTCAATTTTCCCCCGACGCCTTGGCCGTTTCGCTGTAAATCAGCAAAGGTTTCGCGCCATTCGTGATCGAATTCTCATCGATTACGACTTTCACGACATTTTGCTGATTCGGCAGGTCGTACATGATGTCGAGCAAGGCGTGTTCGAGGATCGAACGCAAACCGCGCGCGCCAGTCTTGCGCGCCAATGCCTTTCGGGCAATCGCGTGCAAGGCGGCCGGGCGGATTTCGAGTTCGGCGCCCTCCATTTCGAGCAGCTTGGAATACTGTTTGATCAGCGCGTTTTTCGGTTCGATCAGGATCTGGATCAGCGCCTCCTCGGTCAGCTCGTTGAGGGTGGCGACGACCGGCAGGCGGCCGACGAGTTCGGGGATCAGGCCGAACTTGATCAGGTCTTCGGGCTCGGCCTCGAGCAGCACTTCTGAGCTGCTGCGCTGGGCCTGGCTCTTGACGCTGGCCGAGAAGCCGATGCCGCTCTTTTCGGAGCGGTTCTGGATGATCTTGACGAGGCCGTCGAAGGCGCCGCCGCAGATGAACATGATGTTGGTCGTGTCGATCTGGACGAAGTCCTGGTTCGGGTGCTTGCGCCCGCCCTGCGGCGGCACCGAGGCCATGGTGCCCTCGATCAGTTTGAGCAGCGCCTGCTGCACGCCCTCGCCGGAGACGTCGCGCGTGATCGACGGATTGTCGGATTTGCGCGAAATTTTGTCGATCTCGTCGATGTAGACGATGCCGCGCTGGGCCTTTTCGACCTCGTAGTTGCAGCTTTGCAGCAGCTTCTGGATGATGTTCTCGACGTCCTCGCCGACGTAGCCGGCCTCGGTCAGGGTGGTCGCGTCGGCGATCACGAACGGCACGTTGAGCATGCGCGCGAGCGTTTGCGCGAGCAGCGTCTTGCCCGAGCCGGTCGGGCCGACGAGCAAGATGTTGCTCTTGGCGAGCTCGACCTCGTCTTTTTTGCCCAGGTGTTTGAGGCGCTTGTAGTGGTTGTACACAGCCACCGACAAAATGCGCTTGGCGGTTTGCTGGCCGATCACGTACTGGTCGAGCAGCGCGGCGATCTCGTGCGGGGTGGGCAGGTCGGACTTGGCGCCCGTCACCGATTCGACGTTCGAGGTCTCGTCGCGGATGATGTCGTTGCACAGGTCGATGCACTCGTCGCAGATGAACACGGACGGGCCGGCGATGAGTTTCTTGACCTCGTGCTGGCTCTTGCCGCAGAACGAGCAGTACAGGAGTTTTTCGCCGCTGGAGGATTTTTTGTCTGACATGGGGCAGGTAAAGGTTGGTATTGCAATAAAGATAAGGCGTTGATCATAACACCGCGGCAACACCGCGGCCAGACCAAGCACGTACACAGCTGCCATGCTACCCGAAATAAAAACGAAACGCCCGAACCTTGCTGCGTCCGGGCGTTTTTCGGCTTCACTTTTGTAGATGCATCAAGCGCGGCTGGTCAAGACTTTGTCGATCAGACCATATTCGACCGCCTCGTCGCCGGACATGAAGCGGTCGCGGTCGGTGTCCTTGTGGATCTGGTCCATCGTCTTGCCGGTGCGCTCGGCAAGAATATGGTTGAGGCGCTCGCGCAGGTACAAAATTTCTTTCGCCTGGATTTCGATGTCCGAGGCCTGCCCCTGCGAGCCGCCCGACGGCTGGTGGATCATGATGCGCGAGTTGGGCAGCGAAAAACGCTTGCCCTTGGCGCCGGCGGCCAGCAGGAAGGCGCCCATCGAGGCCGCCATGCCCGTGCACAGGGTCGAGACGTCGGGCTTGATGAAGTTCATCGTGTCGAAGATCGCCAGGCCGGCCGAGACCGAGCCGCCCGGGGAGTTGATGTAGAGCGAGATGTCCTTGTCGGGATTCTCGCTCTCGAGGAACAACAGCTGGGCCACGATCAAATTGGCCATCTGGTCGTGGACCGGGCCGACCATGAACACCACGCGCTCCTTGAGCAGGCGCGAATAGATGTCGTAGGACCGCTCGCCGCGTCCGCTCTGCTCAACCACCATTGGTATCAAACCAAGGGATTGTGTATCCAATGCCGGATTTCGGTTCATATGTCTCTTCCTGGAAAGAACTTCAACGTTACGCTTGTGCGTTGCTACCCATCAGTTCGTCGAACGCGACCGCGGTGGCGGTCACTTTCGCTTTGCTGAGCACATAGTTGACGACGTTTTCTTCCAATACAAGGGCTTCGACCTCCGACAGGCGCCGGCGGTCGCTGTAGTAGTACTTGAGCACTTCGCGCGGGTCTTCGTAGCTTTGGGCGAAATCTTCGATCTGGGCCTTGACCTGCTCGGCCGTCGCCTGCAGCGAGTTGTCGGACACCAGTTGCGACAGGATCAGCCCCAGGCGCACGCGGCGCTCGGCCTTGGCGGCGAACAGCTCTTGCGGGAATGGCATGTTTTTGACATCCATGCCGCGCTGGGCCATGTCCTGGCGGGTCATTTCGGCGAGGCGCTCGGCGTCCTGCGCGATCATGACCTTTGGAACTTCCATGTCGGTCGCGGCAAGCAGCGCGTCCATCACGGCTTCTTTGTTGCGCGCCTTGACGCGGCCCGACACTTCGCGCTCGAGGTTGACCTTGATGTCCGCGCGCATTTTGTCGAGGTCGCCGTCTTCCATGCCCAGCGTCTTGGCGAATTCGCCGTCGACCGCCGGCAGGTGCGCCCACTCGAGTTTTTTGAGGGTGATGGTGAACTGGGCGGTCTTGCCGGCCACGTCCGCGCCATGGTAGTCAGCCGGGAAGGCCAGGTCGAAGGTCTTCGATTCACCGGCCTTGAGGCCGATCGTGGCCGCCTCGAACTCGGGCAGCATGCGCCCTTCGCCGAGCACGAAGGCGTAGTCTTCGGCTTTGCCGCCTGGGAACTCGACACCGTCGATCACGCCGGTGAAGTCGACCGTGGCGCGGTCGCCGCTTTGTGCGGACTGGTCCGCGCCGCCGTCGCCGTGCTCGCCTGCCTCGCCCTTGACGTGGTAGTGCACGCGCTGCTTGCGCAGGATGTCGATGGTCTTGTCGATCTCGGCGTCGGACACTTCAGCCTTGACCGTGGTGATTTCGGCTGCGGCGAGGTCGCTGATGACGACGTCTGGATAGACTTCGAAGGTGGCGTTGAACGTGAGCACGCCTTCCGGGCTGTCTTCTTTTGGCTCGATCGACGGGTAACCGGCGACGCGCAGTTCGTTTTCGTTGGCAGCGGCATTGAAGGCGCGGCCGACTTTGTCGTTGAGCACTTCCGATTCGATCTGGTAGCCGTATTGGGCCGCGACCATCTTCAGAGGAACCTTGCCTGGACGGAAGCCAGGCGCCTTGGCCGTTTTGGCCTGCTGTTTCAAGCGCTTTTCAACTTCCGTACGGACGTCAGTCAGCGGAAAAGAGATCGTCAGGCGACGCTCGAGTTTACCCAGGGTTTCGACTGCAGTTGCCATGTAAAAATCGTCCAAAAAATTAAAAAATTCGTGGTGCGAGGAGGGGGACTCGAACCCCCACACCATTGCTGGCGTCAGGACCTAAACCTGGTGCGTCTACCAATTTCGCCATCCTCGCGCTATTCGCCGCACTTGCAATCAGGAACTACCAACTTGACTGCGCATAAAAGCAAAGGGCGCCCGATGAACCGACCGGTCGCCCTGCACTGCCTTTATTAGGGGCTACAACATCAACCCGTTATTTTACTGGATTTTCTGACACGCTAGGGCGTTTTTTGATGGCGCCGCGGAACGGGCCCCATGGGGAGTCTCGTTATTCCACATTTCCACCGCGCTTCAACTATCGTTACACTACGCTTTTATTACGCCGCTGCTACTTCAGCTGCGGTTTTTTAACCCTGAAACAGGTCGCGTACAGCGCCGGCAGGAACAGCAATGTGAGCGCGGTCGCGACCACCAGCCCGCCCATGATGGCGACCGCCATCGGCCCCCAGAACACCGAGCGCGACAAGGGGATCATCGCCAGCGCGGCGGCCGCCGCCGTCAGCACGATCGGTCGGCAGCGGCGCACGGTCGATTCGATCACCGCGTCCCACGGCTCGGCGCCGTCGGCGATGTCCTGCTCGATCTGGTCGACCAGGATCACCGAATTGCGGATGATCATGCCGAACAGGGCGATCACGCCGAGGTTGGCGACGAAGCCGAACGGGCGCTGCAGGATCAGCAGCGCCATCGCCGCGCCCGCCACGCCCAGCGGGCCGGTCAGGAACACCAGCAGCGAACGCGAGAAGCTTTGCAGCTGCAGCATGAGCAGGGTGAAAACGATGAAGATCACCAGCGGCACGTTGGCCGCGATCGAGGCCTCGGCCGCCTTGCTGTCGGCGGCGGCGCCGGCCAGCGCCACCGAGTATCCGGCCGGCAGTGTGGCGCGGATCCCGGTGAGCTTGTCGCCGATCTGGGTCGACACGGTCGGGCCCTGGATGCCGTCGACGACATCGGACTGGACCGTGATGGCCCACGCCCTGCCCTCGCGCCAGACCACCCCCGGCTCCCACACGAAATGGGCGCGCGCGATCTGCGAGATCGTCACCGGCTTGCCCGAGCCGGTCGGGATGTTGGTGTCGTTGAGCACCGAGATGGTCGAGCGCTCCTCGACCGGCTGGCGCATCACGATGTCGATCAGCTTGTTGTCCTCGCGGAACTGGCCGACCGTCGTGCCCGACAGGATGGTGTTGGCCGCGCGCATCACCGTCTGCGAGGTCACGCCGAGCGCGCGCAGCTTGTCCTGGTCGAGGTCGAGGCGCAGCACCTTGACCGACTCGTTCCAGTTGTCGTTGACGCCGAGCGTGTTCGGATTGGCGCGCATGATCTCCTTGACCTGGTCGGCCAGGCCGCGCACGACGACCATGTCGGGGCCGGAGACGCGGAACTGGACCGGATACGGCACCGGCGGCCCGTTCGGCAGCAGCTTGACGCGCCCGCGCACCTCGGGGAAGTCGATTTTGAATTGCGCGATGATCTTCAGGCGCAGCGCCTCGCGGTTAGCCAGGCTGGTCGGCAGCACCACGATCTGGGCCACGTTGGTCTGCGGGAATATCTGGTCGAGCGGCAGGTAGAAGCGCGGGCTGCCGGTGCCCACGTACGAGGTCACGCTCTCGACATTGGGCTCGGCCCGCACGAAGGCCTCGAATTTTTTGGCCTGGGCCTCGGTCGCGGCGAAGGCGCTGCCCTCGGGCAGCCACAGTTCGACCATCAGCTCCGGCCGGCTCGAATCCGGGAAGAACTGCTTCTCGATGAACTTGAAGCCGAACACGCCGAGCCCGAACACGGCCAGGCTCAGCGCGATGGTGGTCTTGCGCCAGGTCACGCACCAGGTCACGACCCGGCGGAAACGCATGAAGCCGGGCGTGTCGAACAGCTCGTGGCCCTGCTCGCCCTGGGCGTGCGGCTTGACCTTGAGCAGCACGTAGCCGATGTAGGGCGTGAACACCACCGCCACCACCCACGAGATCAGCAGGGCCAGCGCGTTGACCGAGAACATCGAGAACGTGTACTCGCCCGCGGCCGACGCCGCCAGGCCGATCGGCAGAAAGCCCGCCGCCGTGATCAAGGTGCCGGTCAGCATCGGCATCGCGGTCGAGGTGTAGGCGTAGGTGGCCGCGTCGAAGCGCGACATGCCCTCCTCCATCTTGCGCACCATCATTTCGACGGCGATGATGGCGTCGTCGACGAGCAGGCCGAGCGCGATGATGAGCGCGCCGAGCGATATCTTGTGCAGGTCGATCTTGAGCATGCTCATGAACAGGAAGGTGATCGCGAGCACCAGCGGAATGGTCAGCGCCACGACCAGGCCCGGGCGGAAGTCGATCCGGAACGGCTTGGTGTGCATGCCCAGCGCCAGGAAGCTGACCGCGAGCACGATCAGCACCGCCTCGATCAGCACCTTGATGAATTCGCCGACCGAGGCCTTGACCGCGCGCGGCTGGTCCGACACACGCTCGAGGTTGATGCCGACCGGCAGCTTGGTCTTGATCTCGGCGATCGTCGCGTCGATGTTCTTGCCCATGGCGATGATGTTGCCGCCCTTTTCCATCGACACGCCCAGCCCGATCACCTCCTTGCCGTTGAAACGCATCTTGTCCTGCGGCGGATCCTTGTATTCGCGCTTGACCTTGGCGAAGTCGCCGAGCCGGAAGGTGGTGGAGCCCGAGCGCAATTCGAGCTCCTCGATGTCGCGCACGGTCTTGAGCGCGCCCGTCACTCGCACCTGCAGGTTGTCGGACGGGGTCACGAGCACGCCGGTCGACTCGACCGCGTTCTGGGTCGCGATCTGGCCGACGATGGCCTCGAACGGCACGCCTAGCTGGGCGAACTTTTTGTGCGAGAACTCGATGTTGATCTTTTCGTCCTGCACCCCGAACTGCTCGACCTTGGCCACGCTGGGCACGCGCAACAGTTGCTGGCGCACGAAATCGGCGTAGTCGCGCACTTCCGCGTAGGTGAAGCCGTCGCCCGAGAGCGCGAAGATGGAGCCGTAGGTGTCGCCGAACTCGTCGTTGAAGAACGGCCCGATCACGCCGCCCGGCAGGGTGCCGCGGATGTCGCCGATCTTCTTGCGCACCTGGTACCATGCGGCCGAGGTCTCCTTGGGCGGCGTCGATTCGCGCAACTGCAGGATGATCAGCGTCTCGCCCGGCTTGGAGTAGCTGCGGATCTTGTCGATGTTCGGGGTTTCCTGCAGCTTGCGTTCGAGCTTGTCGGTGACCTGCTCTGCCATTTGGACCGCGGTCGCGCCCGGCCACACGGCGCGCACCACCATGGCGCGGAAGGTGAACGGCGGGTCCTCGTCCTGGCCCAGGCTGCTGTAGCTGAGGATGCCGCCGATAAGCAGCGCGCCGATCAGGTAGCGCGTCAGCGCAATGTGTTCGAGGGCCCAGCGCGAAAGGTTGAACCCCCTCATTTGGCCACCTCGGAGGCGCCCGTTTGCGCCGTGCGCATGACCACCGAGGCCGGCACGTCGACGCCGAGCACCTTGACCTTTTGGCCGTTTTTGAGCTGGTTGACGCCGGCCGTGACCACGGTCTGGCCGTTGGCGATGCCGCCGACGAGAACGACCTCGTTGCCGCTGGTGCCGCCGATCTGCACCGGCACCATCTTGACGACGCCCTTCTCGACGACCCACACCGAGGTGGTCGATTTCTCGTGGTACAGCGCGCTCAAGGGCACGCGGATCACTGGGGTGGCCGTCTTGGACGAGAATTGCACCAGCGCCGTCATGCCGAGCTTGACGTCCGGGGTGTCCGGGATCGACACGCGCACGGGATACGTGCGGGTGGCGGGATCGGCCACGGGCGAGACCTCGCGCACCTTGCCCGCGATCACGTCCTGCGGGCGGGCCCACAGCCGCACCTTGACGTCGGCCACCTGGCGCATGCCATCGACCTTGTCCTCCGGGATGCCGATCACGATCTCCTTCTCGCTCGTCTTGGCCAGCCGCACCACCGGGGTGCCGGGCGAGACCACCTGCCCGACCTCGGCGTCGACCGCGGTGACCACGCCGTCGATGTCTGCCAGCAAACTGGCGTAACCGGCCTGGTTCGATTGGCCGCGGTAGGCGGCCAGCGCGGCGTCGACCTGGGCCTGGCTCGCCTTGAGGGCCGAGTTTTTGGCGTCGAGCACGGCCTGGCTGACGAAGTTTTTCGCGCGCAGCTCCTGGTAGCGCTTGAACTCGGCACGGGCGAAGTCGCGCGCGCTTTCGACCCCGCGCAGCGCGGCTTTTGCCTGCGACTGCGCCAGCTGCAGGTCCTGGGCGTCTAGTTGCATGAGCAACTGGCCGCGCTTGACGACCGTGCCCACGTCGACCTTGCGCGCGACGATCTTGCCGCCGACCCGGAAGCCGAGGCGCGACTCCACGCGCGAACGCACTTCGCCCGGATACTCCGCGTTGATATCGATGTCGCTGGCGTTGATCACGATCGCGCGCACCGGGCGCACGTCCTCGGTCTTGGGTGCCGGCTTCGAGCAGGCGCTTAGGACCAGCAGCGAACAAGCAAGCAAGGCGCTGGCGCGAAGGGGCGGACTCTGGCGCAGTTTTTTGAGGGCGGACACGGCGTTTTCCTTTAAGATGCGGGACTGTAAGTTGCTAAGCGGATATTACTCCGACTGATTGCGAATAACTAATGACTTTCCGGTTAGTAATTATAAACCGGTCCACTCCGTTTGCAAATGACTTTTGCGTCATTAAAATGATGCCTTTTGAAAAACCATGCCTGTAGAACATTACGAGAACTTTCCGGTGGCATCCTTCCTGCTGCCGCGCCGCCTGGTGCCGGCGGTCGAGGCGATCTACGCCTTCGCCCGCAGCGCCGACGACCTCGCCGACGAGGGCGACGCCCAGCCCGCCGAACGGCTCGCCGCGCTGCTCGCCTACGAGGACGCGCTGGGCCGGATCGAACGGGGCGAACCCGACACCGACCCCATGTTCACGCGGCTGGCCTTTGTCATCGGCCAGTACAAGCTGCCGCTGCGCCCGTTCCGCGACCTGCTGTCGGCCTTCAAGCAGGATGTGGTTACCAAGCGCTACAACGACTTCGACGCCCTGCTCGACTATTGCGCGCGCTCGGCCAACCCGGTCGGGCTGCTCATGCTCTGCCTGTACGGCGTGGCCGACGAGGCCAATGTGCGCGACTCGGACGCCATCTGCTCGTCGCTGCAACTGATAAATTTCCTGCAAGATGTCGCGATCGACCGCGAAAAGGACCGGATCTACATTCCACTCGACGATTTGGCGCGGCACGGGGTCGACCCGGCGCAACTCGACGCCGAACAGGTCGACGTGGCGTGGCGCGCGCTGATGGGTTTCGAGGTTGCGCGCGCGCGCGCGATGATGGTCGGCGGCGCCGCGCTGGCGCTGCGCCTGCCCGGGCGCATCGGCTGGGAGCTGCGACTGGTGGTCCAGGGCGGGCTGCGCATCCTCGAGGCGATCGAATTGGCCGGCTACGACGTGTTCCGGCACCGCCCCAAGCTCGGCAAGCGCGACTGGATCGTGGTGATCTGGCGCGCACTGCGCATGTAGTAAAGCGGCGGCGCTCCCGCAGTTTGGGATCAACTCGGGCACAACAGCGGCACAAAAGCACGCCAAAACGCGCCGCTTTTGCCTCCGGGCCGCTCGGGCACTATAGAATAGCGGCTTCGCATCGACCACCTTGCACTTTTGAACATGTCCCCCGACGAATACTGCCAACAAAAAACCGTCCAGAGCGGCTCGAGCTTCTACTACAGTTTCCTGTTCCTGCCGCCCGAGCGGCGCCGCGCGATCACCGCGCTGTACGCGTTTTGCCGGGAAGTGGACGACACGGTCGACGAATGCACGGACCAGTCGATCGCCCGCATCAAGCTGGCGTGGTGGCGCACCGAGGTGCAGGCCATGTACAAGGGCAACCCGACCCACCCCACGATGCAGGCCCTGCAGCCGCACCTCGCCGTCTACAATCTCGAGGAAAAACACCTGCAGGCGATCATCGACGGCATGGAGATGGACCTCGACCAGACCCGCTACCTCGACTACCCCGCGATGCAGCGCTATTGCTGGCACGTGGCGAGCGTGGTCGGCATTTTGTCGGCCAGCATTTTCGGGGTGACCGACCCGAAGACGCTCGAGTACGCCGAGAAGCTGGGCCTGGCCTTCCAGCTCACCAACATCATCCGCGACGTCGGCGAGGACGCGCGCAAGGGCCGCATCTACCTTCCCGTCAACGAGCTGCAGCAATTCGAGGTGACCGCGGCCGACCTGCTCAACGCGCGCCACAGCGAGCGCTTTGAAAACCTGATGCGCTTCCAGGTCGCGCGCGCCCAGAAGGTCTACGACGAGGCCTTCGCGCTGCTGCCCAAGCAGGATCGGCGCGCCCAGCGCCCGGGACTGATGATGGCCGCGATCTACCGCACCGTGCTCGAGGAGATCGAGCGCGACGGCTACCAGGTGCTCAAGCAGCGCACCTCGCTGACGCCGCTGCGCAAACTCTGGCTGGCCTGGAAGACCTACGTCCGTGGTTAAACCAGCATCCCGCGTCGCCGTCGTCGGCTCCGGCTGGGCTGGCTGCGGCGCCGCCGTCGAACTGGCGCGCGCCGGCTGCAAGGTCACCGTGTTTGAGGCCGCGCGCAGCCTCGGCGGGCGCGCACGCGGGGTGATGCTGCGCGACGTCATGCTCGACAACGGCCAGCACATCATGCTCGGCGCCTACAACGAGACGCTGCGCCTGCTGCGCCACGTCGGCATCGAACCGAAGCAGGCCCTGCTCAACCTGCCACTGCAGATGCGCTACGCGCCCGGTTCCGGCGGCATGGATTTCGTCGCGCCGCGCCTGCCGGCGCCGCTGCACCTGCTGGTGGCGCTGCTGCGCGCAAAGGGCCTCGTGCGCGAAGACAAGATGTCGCTGGCGCGCTTTTCCAGCACCGCGCGCTGGATGGGGTGGCGCCTCGACACCGACTGCAGCGTCAGCGAACTGCTCGACCGTTTCGACCAGACCGAGCGCTTGGTGAAACTGATGTGGCGCCCGTTGTGCCTGGCCGCGCTCAACACGGCGCCCGAACGCGCCTCGGCGCAGGTGTTTTTAAACGTGCTCAAGGACAGCCTCGGCGCCGGCCGCGCCGCCTCCGACATGCTGCTGCCGAAACGCGACCTTGGCAGCCTGTTTCCCAAAGCCGCCGCCGCCTATGTCGAACGACACGGCGGGCTGGTTCACCTCGGCGCCAAAGTCGAGCGCATCACGCCACTGGCGCGCAGCTGGCGGATCGAGGCGAGCGGCAGCGCCCTGGGCGGAGAGCCCGGCGGCGCTTACGACGCCGTGGTGCTGGCCACCGCGCCGCACGCCACCGGCGCCCTGCTCGCCGACCTGGAGCTGGACACGGTCAGCGCGCAACTGGCCGCGTTCTCGTACGAGCCGATCACCACCTGCTACCTCCAATACAGCGCCGGCACCACCCTGGCGCTGCCGTTCTACGCCCTGATCGACGACGGCGCGCGCGGCCACTGGGGCCAGTTCGTGTTCGACCGCGGCCAGCTCGACGCGGCGCAGATGGGGCTGCTCGCGGTCGTCATCAGCGCCTCGGGCGAGGCGGCCGCGCTGGGCCGCGAGGCGCTGGAGCTGGCCATCGCCGGCCAACTGGCCGGGGTGTTCGGCCGGCCTGAACTGGCCACGCCCGAATGGAGCGAGCTGATCACCGAAAAGCGCGCGACCTTCGCCTGCACCCCGGCGCTGGCGCGGCCGGCCAACGCGAGCGGGCTGCCCGGGCTGGTGCTGGCCGGCGACTACACCGCCGGCGACTACCCGGCCACGCTCGAATCGGCGGTGCGCAGCGGCATCCTGGCGGCCAAGGCCGTATTGCGCGATGCGCGCGGCTGAGTAGCGCGCGTCGCGCCGCCGCTTGCTTGTTACTTTCCTAAAAAGTCCTGTATTTGATCCGCCCAGCACGCCAAAAGTGCAGCCTGTCGCAATCCGATGGTTGCCCGTGGCGCGCTTGGGTAAAGTAGCACCATCGAAACAGGAATTGTAGAAAAGAAAAAAAGTGACCATCACCCTCGGATTGCGCGCACTCGGCCTTGTGGCTTTCGTTGCAGCCAGCACCACCGTGATCGTTGCACCACACTTATTCGGCGGCGCCTCGGCGAAGCCCGCACTTCATTCCGTCGCGGCCTTCGGCCACGCCTGAACGCACTGATACGGAGCACGACATGGGCAAAATGGAATTTCTCGACGCACTCAAGCGGGCCATGGCCGGACTGGCGCCCGAGTTGCAGGCCAAGACACTGGCCTACTACGAGCAGCGTTTCGTCGACGGCGAGGCCGCCGGCCGCGACGAACAGGATATCGCCAGGGAATTCGGCGATCCGAAGCAGATCGCGATGACGCTGCGCGCCAACACCCACATGAAGGCCTTCGAACAGGCCCGGAACCCGGCCAACTTCGTGCGCATGCTGTTCTCGGCGCTCGGTTTGCTGATCTTTAACCTGTTCATGCTGGTGCCGGCCATAGTCTACGCCGCCCTGCTCACGGCCATGTTCGCCGCCGCGCTCGGCCTGTACGTGGGCGGCATCGCCATCACCGCGAGCGGCTTGTCGGGCGCCAACGAGCTCGTGCTCGACGGCCCGATGCGCCACCTCGTGGTCAACGACGGGGGCGAGCCGGTCGGCGACGGCTCGCAAACCCGGATCACGATCGACGAGATGGGCATCCGCGTCAAGACCGAGAAGTCGGCCCATTCGGCGCATTCGGAACACGGCGCCGCCGCGGACGAGGCCGACGCCGCCGCCAACAAGCGCAACACGATCATCAACGCCGAGCGCCTGGCCAACCGCGGCATCCACATCACGACCGGCATGGACAGCGATTCGCGCGCCGCCCAGACCGCTTTGGGCTTGGCGACGCTGCTGGGCGGCATCATCTTGTTGCTCCTGTGCCTGGTGGTGTCGCGTTACACGCTGATCGGCATCAAACGTTACGTCCAAATGAATATATCCCTGATCAAGGGAAACTGATTGAAACTGGAGCCATCATGCGTACCTTAATCAAAATCGGCTTCGGCCTGCTGTTGCTCGCCTTTGTGTTGATCGGCCTGACCTACAGCATGTTGCGCGCCCAGGGCATCAGCGGCCCGTCGAACCGCGAAGGCCGCACCATCACCAGCGACACCCGCACCCTCGGGCCGGGCGTGCGCACCGTCAGCCTGAACGGGCCGATCGACATGACCTTGCGCCAGGGGCCGGTCGGCTCGCTCGTGGTGCGTGGCGAGAAGCGCCTGATCGACCATGTGGTCACCACGCAGGACGACGGCGAACTGCGCATCACGATCAAGGGCATGCTGATGCACCACCGCACCCCGCTGCAACTGGTGCTGGTGCTGCCTTCGATCGAGGGCGTGCAAGTCAAAGGCAGCGGCGACAGCACCGTCAACGGCTTCAGCGGCGAGCACCTCGACGTCCAGTTGCGTGGTTCCGGCTCGGTCAAGGTCAACGGCCGCTTCAAGGATGTGACGGCCGAAATGACCGGCAGCGGCGACCTCGATGTGAGCGCGGGAAATTGCGACCAGTTGAACGGCCAGTTGCGCGGCTCGGGCAAGCTGACCGTGGTCGGCGCCTGCACCACGCTCGACGCCAATCTGACCGGCTCGGGCGACCTCGATGCGCGCCACCTGACGGTGCAACAGGCGACTGTCAAACTGCAAGGTTCAGGGACCGCGGTCCTGCAGGCGGTCGAGTCGGTCGACGTGACGCTGCGCGGCAACGGCGACGTCATCGTCCACGGCAAGCCCGCGGAGCGCAACGTCAGCCGCACCGGCTCGGGCGAGGTCGTGTTCAAGGAATAGGCGAGGAGCCAGGCTAGGCGTAGCCGCTCGGCGGCGCATGCCGGCATGACCTCCAGCACGACCTGTTGCGCCGGCGCGCTGTTCTAAGTGATTGCGCCGCGCCCGTCCGCTTCGCGCCCGGCCTCGAGCCACGCGAGCGCGCCCCGCCCCGCCGCGCGCCCGCTTGCCAGGCAGGCCGTGAGCAAATAACCGCCCGTCGGCGCCTCCCAGTCGACCATCTCTCCGGCCACGAACAGGCCCGGCACGTCCCGCAACATCGACGTCGCCGGGTCGATCGCCTCGAAGCGCACCCCGCCCGCACTGCTGATGGCCTCGTCGATCGGGCGCGCGCGCCTGAGCACCAGCGGCAATCGCTTGATGGCGCCGGCCAGTTGCACGGGATCGGAAAATTGTTCCGCCGACAGGCATTCACGCAGCAGGCCCGACTTGACGCCCTTGAGCCCGAGCCGGCTTTGCAGGTGGCTCGACATCGAGCGCGCCCCGCGCGGGCGCGTCACTTCGGCCGCGACCCGTTCGGCGCTGAAGTCGGGCGCGAGGTCGAGGTGGACCGTGGCGCTGCCGTTGGCGGCGATCTGATCGCGCAGCGCGGCCGACATCGCATAGATCAGACTGCCTTCGACGCCGCCCGCAGTGACCACGAACTGGCCCTGCCGGCGCACGCTCGCGCCGTCGGCGTCGGTCCAGCAGACGGCCACGGTGGTCAGGGGCGCGCCGGCGTGGCGGCTGCTGAAGTGCGCGCTCCAATCGGTGTCGAAGCCGCAATTGGACGGCAGCAGCGGCGCCAGCGCCACCGACCGCGACGCCAGCAGCGGCATCCAGGCGCCGTCGGAGCCGAGCCGGGCCCAGCTCGCGCCGCCCAGCGCGAGGATCACCGCGTCGGCCCGCACGCTTGTTTCGCCGTCGGGGCCGGCCAGCAGCAAGGCGTCGCCACGCCAGCCGAGCCAGCGGTGGCGCATATGGAAGCGCACGCCCGATTCGCGCAGGCGGTGCAGCCACGCGCGTAGCAGGGGCGCCGCCTTCATTTCGGTCGGAAACACCCGGCCCGAGCTGCCGATGAAGGTCTCGACCCCGAGCCCGTGGATCCACTCGCGCACCGCTTGCGGCTCGAATGGCGCGAGCCAGGCCGCCACCTCGGGCGCGCGGGCGCCGTAGCGCGCGACGAAATCGGCATACGGCTCGGAATGGGTGATGTTCATGCCGCCCTTGCCCGCCAACAGGAATTTGCGCCCAACCGACGGCATCGCGTCGTAGAGGTCGACGCGCACGCCCGCCAGGCTGAGCACTTCGGCGGCCATGAGGCCGGCCGGACCGCCACCGATGACGGCCACGCGGGTGGGTTGGGCAATGCTTGTTGTCATGCGAGTGGGCCCGGCTGGCCGGGGAGTTTTTGCGCAAGCAGCATTGTATGCCAGTTGCCCGGGGCCGGAATGGCTTGATTATAGGCAATGCTGTCAAAACGAAATGATTCGGCTTACAATCGGGCGTTGTCCCACCACCCACAAAGGAATGCCCCATGTTCATGACCAATATCGAAACCGTCCCCGGCAAGTCCATCACCGTCTGTCACGGCGTC
This sequence comes from Massilia glaciei, assembly GCF_003011895.2. Lineage (GTDB taxonomy): Bacteria > Pseudomonadota > Gammaproteobacteria > Burkholderiales > Burkholderiaceae_D > Telluria_A > Telluria_A glaciei. Next base: position 18,582 of record NZ_PXWF02000275.1, read on the forward strand.
GTTTCGGGCAGCACCGTTCGCGCCAAGCACGTGGGCCGCGACATCATGGCCGGGCTCAAGAACATCGTCGGCGGCGAGCTCAAAGGCTATACCGAGTTGCTCGAGGAGTCGCGCGAGGCGGCGATCGCGCGCATGAAATCGCAGGCCGCGCAAATGGGCGCCAACGCGATCGTCAACGTCCGCTTCTCGACCTCGGCGGTGGCCGCCGGCGCCGCCGAGATCTACGTCTACGGCACCGCCGTCACCGTGGGCTAGGCGGCGATGGAACAACTTATTCCCTTATTATTTTGGGTCGTCCTGATCGTGCTCGGCTTCTTCTTCGGGCGCATCGCCGAGGCCAAGCACTACGCCTCGATCCACGCCCGCGAAAAGCAGTGGCTCGCGCTGCCGACCACGACCAGCAAGCACCCGATCGACGCGGCGCATCCGGTCGCGCGCGCCGAGCTCGTCACGGGCAGCGTGGTGGTCTCGGTCGACTACTTCAAGCGCGCGCTAGGCGTGCTGCGCGGCATCGTCGGCGGCCCCATGCAAGCCTACGAAACCCTGATCGACCGCGCGCGCCGCGAGGCCGTGCTGCGGCTCAAGGAAAGCTGCCCGGGCGCCAGCCAGATCATCAACTTGCGCCTTGACACGGCCTCGATCTCGGGCGGCGCCGAGGGCACGGTCGGCTCGGTCGAAGTGCTCGCATCTGGCACCGCGATCTACTTCGAGAAATAGGCTTGGAGTACGCGCCCAAGCTGCCCGAGCAAAACGACAACGTCTCGCACAACCGCCCGTTGCGCGAGTTCGTCCAGATACTGCTCACGCTGCTGGTGTTGTCCCTGTTCGTTTTCTGGTGCATGGGGCTGGCCGTCGACTACGCGGTCGAGCACATGGATCCGGACACCGAGGCGGCGATCAACAAGGTGATGGTGTTTCCGGGCGGCGAGACGGCGAAAGACAAGCTGCCGCAGCGGGCGCAATTGCAGGAACTGGTCGACAGCATGCAGCAATGCGCGGGCTTGACGGCCAAGGTGCAGGTGCACCTGCTCGACCGTGAAGAGGTCAACGCCGCGGTCGCTCCGGGCAACCATATGTTCGTGTTCGCGGGCCTGACCAAGCAGATCGGCTCGACCAACGGGCTGGCCTTCGTGCTGGCCCATGAGCTCGGCCACATCAGGCAACGCGATCCGCTGCGCGCGCTCGGGCGCGGCATGGTGCTGATGTCGGTGGTGGCCTTGCTGACCGGCGCCGATACGGGCGTGGCCGAGGTGCTCATTCCGGTCAACAAGATCGGGGAATCGCGCTATTCGCGCGCGCGCGAAAGCGGCGCCGACGCGCTCGCCCTGCAAATCCTCAATTGCCGTTTTGGCCATGCCGGCGGCGCGACCGAGTTTTTCGACCTGCTCAAGGCCGAACGGGGCCCCGGGTTTGCGCTCTCGCACTATGTCGCCTCGCATCCCGGCCTGCAGGCGCGCATCGACGCGATCAATCGCGGCATCGCGGCCGGCGCGATGAAAGTAGAGCCTGTGCAACCCTTCACACTGGCCGCGCCCAAATAGATGTAAAGCGTGCTTGACATCTGATTTGCCGCGCCTTAATATGTAAAGCATACTTTACTACATTGAGGCACCCGATGCGCACCAAAAAAATGGCGGTCACCTACGCAATTGAGCTCATGGCGGCGATGTTCGTGTACGCCGCCCTGCTGGTGGCCACGATCAAATTCGGGCGGCCGATGCAAGAGGGCCTGCTGCGCACGCTCGTGCTGCTAAGCCCGATGCTCGGCTTCGTGCTGGCCGGCTGGGCGATCCTGCGCCACTTCCGCCGCACCGACGAATACATGCGCCAAAACGCGCTCGAAAGCGTGGCGATCACGGCCGCGATCACGGCCGCGTTGACGTTCAGCTATGGATTCCTCGAGACGGCCGGTTATCCGAGGCTGTCGATGTTCTGGGTATGGCCGGTGATGGGCGCCGTCTGGGCGCTGGTGCTGGCCGTTCAAGCCTGGAGGATGCGATGAACAACATCATCCGCGCCCTGCGCGCCGAACGCGGCTGGAGCCAGGCGCACCTGGCCGACTTGCTCGACGTCTCGCGCCAGACCGTCAATGCGATCGAAACCGGCCGCTACGACCCCAGCCTGCCGCTCGCGTTTTCGATAGCAAAAATGTTTTCCCAACCGATTGAATCGATTTTCACCCCCGACCCGGAGTCCCCATGAAAACCGCATTGCTGTTCGCCCTGCTCGTCGGCGCCGCCGCCCCCACCTTCGCCGCCGACGCGGCGCCGCTTGACAACCCCTACGCCGCCTCGGTGGCGCCGGCCGAACGCTTCGACAGCGGCAGCCTGCTGGTCGAGCGGCACGGCGAGCGCGGCCGCCCGCTGATCCTGGTTCCGGGCCTCGCCAGCGGCGCCTGGGCCTGGCAAGACCTGCTGCGCCAGCTCAAGGCCGAGCATGTCATCTACGTCGTCACGCTGGCCGGCTTCGACGGCCGCGCGCCGGTCAAGGGCAACGGCTTCGCCTCGGCCCAGCAATCCCTGCACGATTTGATCGTCAGCCGCAAGCTGGCCACGCCGGTGCTGATCGGACACAGCCTGGGCGCGACCCTGTCGCTCGCGATTGCGCAAAAGCATCCGGCGCTGGTCGGCGGCGTGGTCGCCATCGACGGCCTGCCCGTGTTTCCGGGCACCGAGGAGTTGCCGGTCGGCCAACGCGCGGCGATGGCCGAGGGCATGCGCTCGCGCATCGACGCGATGCCGCCGGACAGTTTCGCGCCGATGCAGCAACAATACATGCGCGGGGTCGGCGTGATCGAGATGAGCAAGGCCGACGAACTGGCGAAGCTGACCGTAAAGAGCGATCCGGGCGCGGTGGCGCAATATATGGAGGAGGTGCTGACGCTCGACCTGCGTCCGGGCTTGCCGGCGATCAAGGCGCCGGTGCTGGTCATCGCGCCCTACTTCAACACCGACACGCCCGATCCCGGGCGGACCGAGGCTGCCAAGGCGGCGTACTACAAGTCGCTGATGGCAGGCACGCCGAAGCTGACGGTGGTGTCGGTGTCGCCGTCGCGCCATTTTGTGATGTTCGACCAGCCGCAGCGCGTGGCAGACGCCATCCGCACCTATCTGAAATCACTCTGAGGAGCGCGCCATGCCAAGCATCGCACAATGGATCAAACGGTTTTTGCTGGTGGGAATCACCGTGTTTTTGCTCCTTCTCGTGGTCAACGTCATCAAGGGCAACCACTGGCAGGACGCGGCGCAGGAGGCGCTGATCTGGGCCGCGATCTCGGCGGCCGTGTTCGTCGGCGCGCACTACCACCGGGAGCGCAAGGGGCTTGCCTGCGCGCTGTGCGACAACCTCGACGCCGTCGGTAAGAGGCCGGAGAAATAAGGCCGGCCAGTCGGCGCCGCCGTCGGCGCCGATTCTGCGTGATGGTCTGATATAAAATGCGCGGCATGACGCTAAAAATCTCCAGAATACTTCATGCCGGTTATGTCTTCGGGTGCGGGGAAACGCAAATCGCTTTCGATCCGATTTTTGAAAACCCGTTCAGCCGCAATTGCCATGCGTTCCCTGAGGTCGGGTTCGACCACGCCAAAATCAGGGCGCTCAGGCTCGACGCGGTATTCATCTCGCATTTCCATGACGACCACTGTTCGATGGAGAGCCTCGATTTGCTGGACCGGGCCACGCCCATCTACGCCTACTGCCTGTTCGATAAGCTGTTCGCCCTGATCAGGGAGCTTGGCTTCACCGACGTCCACCCTTTAAAGGTCGACGGCGCCATCACCATCGGCGCGATCACGGTCACGCCGCGCGCGGCGCTCGACGCCGACGTCGATTCGATGTTCCAGATCCAAGCGGGCGGACTCAATGTGCTCAACGTGGTCGATTCGTGGATGGCGCCGGACACGCTGGACCAACTGGCGCGCTTTGCGCCCTGGGACATGGTCTTGTGGCCGTTCCAGACGATGCGCGAGATCGCGGTGCTGGCGCCGTCGCGCGCCGAAGCGGCGCCGGAGGAACTGCCCGCCGACTGGATCGACGAGCTGCGGGTCTTGAATCCCCGCTATGTCGTGCCGAGCTCCTGCCAATTTGTGCAGGAGCCATGGTCCTGGTACAACCACGCGATGTTCCCGGTGACTTACCGCCAGTTCGAGCGCGAGATAGGCGTCGCCCTGCCCTCCGCGCGCGTGGTCAGGCTCGATCCATCGGTGTCGTTCGTGCTCGATGCGGTTTCGCTGTCACACGCCGCGCCACTGGACTGGGTGCTGCCGATCGGGGATCAGGATGTCGACTACGACTACCGGCCCGGCGCAAAGCCGCCCGCGACCGCCGACATCGCGCGCCATTTCGATGCCTTGACGCCCGAACAAACCGCCACCGTGCTCGCGTATTGCCATGCGGGGCTGCTTGAGAAATATGCGGACATGGAGCAGCCCGCGTTTTTCGAGCAACTGCGCTTCTGGCGGCTGGCGCTGTACGACCACGAGGGGAAATGTTCGACCTTCCACTACCGCCTGCACGGGGAGTCGATCGCGCTGCTCGATGGCGAACCGGCGGCCCTGGCGTGGACCACCGAGATCCCCATCGCGAAATTCTATGCCGCGCTGGCGCTGGGCGAGTCGCTCACGTCGATGTACATGCGGATCAACGACGCGCTGTTCGCGCCCGAGGTCGAGGCCGACATCGCCGACGCCGAAGTCGTCGACGACCCTTTGATCCGCTGCCTGTTCAATGCCGACTTCGGCGCCTACCAGGCGGCCCAGCTCAAACGGCTAAAGGGCGCTTAACTATCCCTTAGCTGTCCCTTAGCTGTCCCTTAGCCACCCCTTAGCCACCCCTTAGCCACCCCTTAGCTGCCCCTTAGCCGCCCCTTAGCCGCCCGTCACCGGCGGGAAAAACGCGACCTCGCAGTCGTCGCTAAGCTCGGTGTCGGCGGGGCACATGACCTGGTTGTGGGCGGTGCGCAGCGTGTGCCGCGGGGCCAGGGCCTCGGCCCAGGCCCCGCCGCGCGCGGCGAGCAGTTCGCGCACGGCGCCGACGGTGGTGACGCCGGCAGGCAGGGTCAGGGATTCCTCCGACACGCCGACGGTCTCGCGCACGCTCGCGAAGAAGCGCAGATTGATGTTCATATTTTTCCTAGTGCTGTAATTCGCTAAATGGGATGAAGCGCACGATATCGCCGGTGGCGATCGTCGCGCCCGGAGGGTTGTCGATCAAACCGTCGCCCCACACGGTGGAGGTCAGCACGCCCGAACCCTGGTTCGGGAACAGCTCGAGCGCGCCATCGGCATTGATCTTCGCGCGCAAAAATTCGTTCCTGCGGTCGGCCTTGGGCCAGTCGAAGGCCGCGACCATCTGGTAGGCGCGCGGCGCGACCGGCCCGGCGACGCCCTGCAGTCGCAAGATGAATGGCCTCACAAACAGCAAAAACGTGATGAAGCTCGACACCGGATTGCCCGGCAGCCCCAAAAAATAAGCCGCGCCGGCGTCGCGCCGCACTTCGCCAAAGGCGAGCGGCTTGCCCGGTTTGACCGCGATCTGCCACATGTCGAGGCGCCCTTCCGCCTCCACCGCCGGCTTGATGTGGTCCTCCTCGCCGGCCGATACGCCGCCCGAGGTGATGATCAGATCATTGTCCCGGGCGGCGCTGCGCAGGGTCGCGCGCGTGGCCTCGAGCGTGTCGGGCACGATGCCGAAGTCGGCGATCGTGCAACCGAGGTTTTCGAGCAGCGCGCGCAGGGTGAAGCGGTTCGAGTTGTAGATGGCGCCCGGCGCCAACTGGCCGCCCGGCGCCTCGCCCGGCATGGTCAGTTCGTCGCCCGTGAAAAACACGGCCACGCGCAGCCTGCGCCGCACCGGCAGGCTGGCCAGCCCGACCGAGGCGGCCAGGCCAAGCTCCTGGCTGCGCAATCGGGTTCCTGCCGCGAGGATGAGCGCGCCGGCGACGATGTCCTCGCCCGCGCGGCGGATCCACTCGCCCGGCTTTGGCGCGTGCCTGACGGTGACCAGGTTCGGCGCAGCCGCCTCGCACTGCTCCTGCATGACGACCGCGTCGGCGCCCTCGGGAATCAGGGCCCCGGTGAAGATGCGCGCCGCGCTGCCCGGCGCCAAAGGCTGGCCCGGCTGGCCGGCGGCGATGCGCTGGCTGACCGCCAGCGTGGCGCCGCCGCTGGCGCAATCGGCCGCGCGCACCGCGTAGCCATCCATCTGGGTGTTGTCGGCCGAGGGCACGTCGATGGTCGAGCTTTGCGCCTGCGCCAGCACCCGGCCGTTGGCCTCGAGCGTGGGCACGCGCTCGGTCTCGGCGACCGGACGCGCCGCGTCAAGCAAAAAGGCGAGCGCCTCCGACACCGGCAGCATCGGTTTGCGCGCACCCGCCTGCGGTTGGTCGCCCATGGTTCTACAAGCCCGTGTTGGCGGCGATGTAGGCCTTCATTTTGGCCACATCGGTGGTCATGACGACGAATTTTTGCGGCAGCGACTCGATGTCCTCGAAACCGGCCGGACGCTCGGCGTCGACCCCGAGCGCGTCGAGAATGGTCTCGTTGAACTTGGCCGCCAGCGCCGTCTCGAGCACGATCATCGGCACGCCCGGCGCCATGTGCTCGCGCGCGACCTTGATGCCGTCTGCGGTGTGGGTGTCGATCGTGATGTCGAAGTCGTCCTGCACGTCGCGGATGGTGTCGAGGCGGTCCTTGTGGGTCGATTTGCCCGACAAGAAACCGTAGCCGGCCACCAGCTTGAACTCGTCGCCGTCGCTGCCGGGCTTGCCGGACAGGTCGAAGCCGCCGGCCGTCTCGACCTTGTTGAACAGGGCGCGCACGCGCTTGGCGTCGCGTCCGACGAGGTCGTAGACGAAGCGCTCGAAGTTGGACGCCTTCGAGATGTCCATCGACGGGCTGCTGGTGTGGTAGGTCTCGGACGACTTGCGCACGCGGTACACGCCGGTGCGGAAGAACTCGTCGAGCACGTCGTTCTCGTTGGTGGCGGCGACCAGTTTGTCGATCGGCAGGCCCATCATGCGCGCGATGTGCCCGGCGCAGATGTTGCCGAAGTTGCCCGACGGGACGGTGAACGAGACCTTCTGGCTGTTCTCGGTCGTCGCGCCCAGGTAGCCGCGGAAGTAGTAGACGACCTGCGCGACCACGCGCGCCCAGTTGATCGAATTGACGGTGCCGATTTTTTGCGCGGCCTTGTAGCCAAGGTCGTTGGAGACCGCCTTGACCATGTCCTGGCAGTCGTCGAACACGCCGTCGACGGCGATGTTGAAGATGTTCGGGTCCTGCAAGCTGAACATTTGCGCACTCTGGAACGCGCTCATTTTCTTGTGCGGCGAGAGCATGAAGACGCGGATGCCCTTTTTGCCGCGCATGGCGTATTCGGCCGCGCTGCCGGTGTCGCCCGAGGTGGCGCCGAAGATGTTGAGTTCGGCGTTGTTTTTGGACAGCGCGTATTCGAACAGGTTGCCCAGCAGCTGCATCGCCATGTCCTTGAACGCCAGCGTGGGGCCGTTCGACAGCGCCTGCAGGATCAACGTCTTGTCGCCGTCTTGCTCGAGCACGCGCAGCGGCGTGATCTCTTTGGCCGCCTCGCCGGCGCGCGTGTTGCGGTAGACGTCGGCCGTGTAGGTCTTTTTGCACAGCGCCTTGAGGTCGGCGGCCGGGATGTCGGTCGCGAACTTGCTCAGGATGGCAAAGGCCAGGTCGGCGTACGACAGCTTGCGCCAGGCGTCGAGCTCGGCGCCGCTCACTTGCGGGTATTCGGCGGGCAGGTAAAGGCCGCCATCGGGGGCGAGGCCGCCAAGGAGGATGTCGGAGAATGCTTCGGGGGCTTGGGCGGCGGCCGTCGGTTCGGCGCGGGTAGACACGTAGTGCATAAAGTAGAAAAGTCCTGTTGGATCAAACGGCTAAATGGCAGAGCGGTGCGATTGCCTACTTATTATAGTTCGACCGGAACTTCCTTGTAGCTTTCGGCTGGCGGGTACAATTCGGAGATTAACAAGAAAGCAACCATGAAAAGCCACCTATTCCAAAAAACAGCCCGGCTGGCCCTCCTCCTTGGCATGTGTTCGGTGCCAGTTCTCGGCGCCGCGGCCGCCGCGCCCGGGCCAAGCGACCTGACGATCGACGTGCTGTGGCTGATGCCGCCAAACGGGAGCACTGTGCTCGCCACCGATCCGATCAATGTGACGTTCAGGTACCGCTATTCGAAACCGGCGGGCGATGTGCGGATATGGGCAAGAATTTTGGATACAAAATTCACTGCCGGCTACGTCGGTGTGGCCGAGCCGCTCGAGCCTGGCACCGATATCATCACGCGCACCGCCTATCTGACGGAGGCGGGCACGGTCAAGACGATCAGCCTTATCGCCAAGGATGGAAATTCAACGGAAATTTTAAGAAAAGACATTCCAGTCAACTATACCTTTGTACCCAACAAGGCCATCGATGCGCTCAAAGGTGACGGGGTCGGCTCGAAGATCGTCTCGATTAGAATTGCTGGTGGTAAAAACGCGGTGCATAGAAAAGGCGTTTTCGTCCCTGTCGACGTGCGTTATGCGATCAATGCCAAGCATGGCCTCATTGCAAACGTGCATCCGGACACCAAGTGCGCCATGACCCATGCGGGACTATTCGCGCCCTTGTTCGGCAATGGCATCAAGCAGATGGGTTTTACTGTCGGCGAGAAGTGCGTGGTCACAAAGATCAAGCTGGTTCTGTGGAACACGGTCCAGCAGAAAGTCTACGACGAGACGGTCGAAGTCAACATGACCTACACCGACTGAGAGGCTGAGAGTCTGAGAGTCTTTCGACCATGCCCGCTCATCCCGCCGGAAGGCGCCCGCTCGTCGTTGCAAATGCTCGCCATAGCCCTAGCTATGGCTGTGCTTTGCGCCTCGATCGGCCACCTTCTGGCGGGCTGCTCGGGCACGTTCGAAAAACTCTCAGCCTCTGACACCGCGCCGCCGCGCACGATCGGGCAGATCGTGCCGGCCGGTGCTTGAAGCGGCTTAGCAGGCCGCGTGGTTGACGGTCACCACATGGATGGCGAGGCCGCCGAGCGACGTTTCCTTGTACTTGTCCTGCATGTCGGCGCCGGTCTGGCGCATCGTTTCGATGACGTCGTCGAGGCTGACGAAGTGGGTGCCGTCGCCCTTGAGCGCGAGCGAGGCGGCGGTGATGGCCTTGATCGCGCCCATGCCGTTGCGCTCGATGCAGGGAATTTGCACCAGCCCGCCGATCGGGTCGCACGTCATGCCCAGATGGTGCTCGATGCCGATTTCGGCCGCGTTTTCGATCTGCTCGTTGCTGCCGCCGAGCGCCGCCACCAGGCCCGCCGCCGCCATCGCGCAGGCCACCCCGACCTCGCCCTGGCAGCCGATTTCGGCGCCGGAGATCGAGGCGTTCTTCTTGCACAGCATGCCGATGCCGGCCGCCGTGAGCATGAATTGGCGCACGCCCTTGACCGGGTCGCTCGGACGGCAGTCTTCGGCGTAATAGCGCAGCACCGCGGGGATGATCCCGGCCGCGCCGTTGGTCGGCGCCGTGACCACGCGCCCGCCGGCCGCGTTTTCTTCGTTGACGGCCATCGCGTACAGGCTGACCTGGTGCAACGCGTCGTGCGGCAGGTCGTTGGCGCGGTTGTCGCCGTTTTTGGCGGCCAGGGCCTGGGCCCACAGCTTGGCGGCGCGGCGCTTGACATTGAGGCCGCCCGGCAGCTGGCCGTCGGTCACGAGGCCGTGCGCGATGCAGTCGCGCATGACCTGCCAGATGCGGTCGATGCCGGCGTCGAGCTCGGCGCCGTCCATGTGCGCGCACTCGTTGGCGCGCAGCATCGCGGGGATCGACAGGCCGCTCGCCTTGCCGTGCGCGAGCAGCTGGTCCATCGTGTCGAAGTAAAACGGAATCGGCGCGCTGGTGGTTTCGCCCCCTTGGCGCGCGTGCGATTCGCCGGCCGCGTGGATGAATCCGCCGCCGACCGAGTAGAAGATGCGTTCGATGACGCTGCCGTCGGCCAGCTTGAGCGTGAAGCGCATGCCGTTCGGGTGCTCGGGCAGGGTCGCGCTCTTGTGCCATACCAGCCCGCTCTTGGCGGTGAACGGCACTTCCTTCGTGCCGAGCAGGCGGAGCACGCCGTCGAGTTCGACCTCGGCCAGCTTATCATCGACTTCGCTCGGGTCGAGCCCTTGCGGGGTCTGGCCCATCAAGCCGAGGATGACGGCCTTGTCGGTGGCGTGGCCGACGCCGGTCAGCGCGAGCGAGCCATACAAGGCGGCTTCGACACCGACCGCGTTGTCAAGATCGCCGCACTCGACCAAAAAGCGGCGCGCCGCCACCATCGGTCCGACGGTATGCGAACTCGAAGGTCCGATACCGATCTTGAATAGGTCAAACACGCTCATGTCCATCGTTGCCTCGATCTGTTCTTGTGAAACGTTTTAGGCAGCTTGGGTCAGGCCGACGTCGATGTTTGCGAGCATGTCGGTGACCAGCTGGTTGGTGCCGATGCGGGCTTTCCAGCCCCAGTCGGCGGTCGCTTTGCTGTCGTCCAGGCTTTGTGGCCAAGTGTCGGCGATGGCCTGGCGGCTGTCCGGCACGTAGCCGATTTCGAACTCGGGCAGCGCGAGGGTAATCGCGGCAGCCAGTTCGCGCGGGTTGAACGACACGCCGGCCACATTATAGGCCGAACGCACGGCGATTTTTTCGGCCGGCGCGTCCATCAATTCGATGGTGGCGCGGATCGCATCGGGCATGTAGATCATGGGCAGCGTGGTCTCGGGGCCGAGGAAGCACTGGTAGCGCTCGCCCTTGAGCGCGGCGTGGAAAATCGCGATCGCGTAGTCGGTGGTGCCCCCGCCCGGAGGCGACTTGAAGCTGATGATGCCCGGGTAGCGGATGCTGCGCACATCGACGCCGTACTTGGTGAAGTAGTACTCGCACAGGCGCTCGCCGGCCAGCTTGCTGATGCCGTAGATCGTGGTCGGGTCCATCACCGTGTACTGCGGCGTGTTCTTGGCCGGCGTGTTGGGGCCGAACGCGGCGATCGACGACGGCCAGAAGACGCGCAGCGGCTTGCCCGCCTCGCCGCGCTCGCGCGCCACTTCCAAAATATTGAGCAGGCCGTCCATGTTCAGGGTCCAGGCCTTGAGCGGGGCCTTCTCGCCGGTGGCCGACAGCAGCGCTGCGAGCTGGTAGACCTGGGTGATGCCCTCGTCGGCGACCAGCTTGGCCATGCGCTCCTTGTCGAGCACGTCGAGCTGCGTGTAGCGCTCGGCCTGGTACACATTGGTGGCGCCGATGTCCGAGGCGATCACGTTTTGCGCGCCATGCTGCCTGGCCAGCGCGCCGACCAGTTCACTGCCGATTTGGCCGTTGGCGCCGATGATGAGGATTTTTTCCATGATGTTTCCGCTTGTTGTTCTTAGTTGTTCTTGATTAGTTCTGGTTCGGCAGAATGCCGAGTTCGCGGCCGGCCTGCTCGAACGCCTTGAGCACCGTCTCGAGCTGCTCGCGGGTGTGCGCGGCCGAGATCTGTACCCGCACGCGCGCCTGCCCCATCGGGACCACCGGGTAGAAAAAGCCGCTTAGCAGCACGCCCAGTTCGTACATGCGGGCCGCGAATTTCTGCGCGATCGGCGCCTCGAACAGCATCACCGGCACCACCGGATGGGTGCCCGGCTTGATGGTGAAGCCGATGCGCTCGATCTCCTTGCGGAAGAAGGCGGTGTTCTCGTGCAGGCGGTCGCGCAGTTCGGTCGAGGCGCTGATGCGCTTGAGGACCGACAGCGAGGCGCCGGCGATCGACGGCGCCAGCGTGTTCGAGAACAGGTAGGGGCGCGACTTCTGGCGCAGCGTGTCGATCACTTCGCGCCGGCCCGAGGTGAAGCCGCCCATCGCGCCGCCGAGCGCCTTGCCCAGCGTGCCGGTGATCAGGTCGATGCGTCCCATCACATTGTGGTGTTCGTGCGTGCCGCGCCCGGTCTTGCCCATGAAGCCCGAGGCGTGGCATTCGTCGATCATCACGAGCGCGCCGTACTGGTCGGCCAGCGCGCAGATTTTGTCGAGCTGGGCGATCGTGCCGTCCATCGAGAACACGCCGTCGGTGACGATGACCTTGTGGCGCTTGCCTGCGGCGGCGGCCGCCTGCAGCTGCATCTCGAGGTCGGCCATGTCGTTGTGGGCGTAGCGGTAGCGCCCGGCCTTGCACAGGCGGATGCCGTCGATGATCGAGGCGTGGTTCAGGGCGTCCGAGATGATGGCGTCGTTCTCGTCGAACAGCGGCTCGAACAGGCCGCCGTTGGCGTCGAACGCGGCGGCGTACAAGATGGTGTCTTCGGTGCCCAAAAAGGCGGAGATGGCCTGCTCGAGCTCCTTGTGCACGGTCTGGGTGCCGCAGATGAAGCGCACCGACGACAGGCCGTAGCCGTATTTTTCGGTCGCCTCGATCGATGCCTGCTGGGTTTGCAGGTCGCCGGACAGGCCGAGGTAGTTGTTGGCGCACATATTGATCAGCTCACGGCCGTCGTCGCACACCACCTGCGCGCCCTGGCGCGAAGCGATCACGCGCTCCCCCTTGTACAGGCCCTGCGCGCGCAGCGCGTCCAGGTTCTGCTGCAGGCCGCTGAAAAATGCGTTTTTGGCTTGGTCGCTCATCTCTGTCCTCGTATTGGTTGGCGCCGGCTTGACCGACTGATGCACTATGCTGTACCGTTGTTCCCGAACCCGGGGCAACTTCGATGAATCCGCCGAATTCCGTTATGTCGAACTAAAATTCAATATAATGGATATTACCCAAGCCCGCTGAACTTGGCAAGCGATGCATGGGGCCATTGCCGCAATCTTGAAACATTAACCATACGCCAAAATCGATGAAGACGCCCGTTCCGACCAACTCCCCGCCCGAAGTGGGCGCCACCCTGCAACGCTTTAGGCTCGCGCGCGGGCTGACGCTCGAGGATCTGTCGCGGATCGCGGGGGTGTCGAAGTCGATGCTGTCGCAGATAGAGCGGGAAAAGGCGAATCCGACCATCGCGATCACCTGGCGCCTGGCCAACGCGCTCGGGGTGCAGATCGGCGAACTGCTCACGAGCGAAGCGCCCGAGACCGAGACCATCCGCGTGCTCGACGCCCACGAGACCCCCACCCTGCCCGGCACCCACGCCGGCTACGTGCTGCGCATCCTCGGACCGATGGAACTTGCCGGCAAGTACGAATGGTACGAGCTGACGCTGGCCGCTGGCGGCGAACTGGCCTCGCAGGCGCACGACCCGGGCACAAGCGAACATATAACGGTGCTGCACGGCGCGCTCGAGGTCGAAGTGGGCGCGAGCAAGAAGAAGATCAAGATGGGTGGGACCGCGCGCTATCCGGCGGACCAGAACCATCTGATCCGCAACGCCGGCAAGACCGAGGCGAAGGCGCTGCTGGTGGTGGTGCACCGCTAGTTGCCGTACTCGACTTTAACTCAAGGCGGCGTGGCCGGGATCAGGCCCGCTTCGCGCATCACCTTTTGCTCATCGTCGTGCGAAATGTAGAAAGCAACCTTTAGCCCTGCATCTGAGCGGAACAAGAAGTAGGTGATGAAGAAAGTGAACACCTGTAGCTTTCCCTGCTCCTTTTCAAACGACATCTGCCAGTGCACCTTGGCCATTGTGTAGTGCTCGTCAAGTGGTGTTTCAACCAACCTAATCAGCTTCGCAAAGCTAAAGCCGATTTGCTGGAAGAAAGCTTGTCGCTCGGGAATTGCCTTGCGAAAGGACTCGTCGTTCCGCAGGCAGACGACGCCATTCGGATCGGCTCCCAAGAACACGTCCGTGAATTGTGCGGTGACCAGATCCGGGTTGAACGAATTGGCGCCTTCCTCGTATAGCTTGAAGAACTTCTCGATGTCGGTCACGTCGCACCTCCCTCGGAGAACAAGACTGTCGGACCTTCAATTCGAGCTACTCCGCCTTGCAATTCATGATTTTAGACTGGCGAGCGCACGCGCCGTTCCACCCCGTGCGCGTATGGCGGAAACTTAATGAATGCGGGCGTTTTTTCGAGCCGCTCCGACAATGCGACCAGGCCGGGATGGCTCGCCGCGGGAACCACCGAGGCCAACATTCTTTGCGTCCATTGCCACACCACGGCCACCGTGATGGCCGCTTGCCGGTCCGGGTTCTCGAAAGTCTGGGGCGAGCGCTGGACCTCTTGTTCGAGCATCGAGAAACCGGCGAGCAATTGGCCGGTGACGCGCTCCATCCACGGCTCGTACTGCGATTCGTTGGGGCGCAGTTTGCGTTCGTATACGATCTGCACGCCCTTTTCGCAGGCGCTCAACGCCAGGCTCACGGCGCGGAACTCGTGTTGCAGCGCCAATGGTTCGGCCGACCACAGCACCCGGCGCTGCGCCACGGTGGCCTCGACGAATTGCAGGATCAGCGATGAATCCATCAGCACCTCGCCGTCGTCGCAGACCAGTTTGGGCGCCTTGATCTCGAAGGTGCTGAAAACGGACGCCGGGTCGTGCTCGAATGGGACACCGAGCGCCTCAAGGGAGATCGCCACTCTTCTGACGAACGGCGAGTCGAGCATTCCAATAAGTTTCATAGTGTCCTTCGTCGGTCTTGTGGATCTGGATTTGGGGTTGTTTCGATATAGCCGCCGGCCTCGGCCTGCGCCGGGTTGGCGAATATGGCCATCGCCGTCAGCATGCGATTGAATCCGAATTTCCGGTAAAACGGCTCCTTGCCCGGAACCGCATAAAGAATAATTTTAGTGTGCTGCCCCGACAAGCCCACCAGTTTGGCGACAATTTTCTTGCCGAGGCCGCAACCCTGATAAGCGGGCAGCAGCGCGACGTCGCAAATGTAGGCGCAGTCCACGCCGTCGGCGAGGACCCGCCCCGCCCCGACCAGTTTGCCGTCATCGTAGACGAGGCATTTGAACATGCTGTTGTTGAAGGTCGTTTCCAGGTTGGCCGGGCTCTTCTCGCCCAGCGGCGCCAGCCGGTACAGATCCGATAGCTCGCGCCAGTCGACGGCGTCGATCGTGTCGAACCAGATAAAAGCCACGTCCTTACGCTCCCGCGAGACGCGCAGGCGCTGCGTTTTGCCCGAGCCGCGTCGGCCGATTAAACAGCAGCACCATCAGCAGCGCGAGGGCGACCGCGTTGACCGCGGCAAACTGCGCCTGCGGAACGGCCACGAAGGCCATCGAGAAATCAAGACCCAGGGTGAATTCGTATAGAAGGGATGCGCCGCCGGTGGCCGGCAGGTCGGCCCCCACGGGGATGAACAGGCCGACCCCGGGGCGATACAACACGCTCCCAAAGGCAAACACGGGTATTTGCCAAAGCTGAAACAGGACCGAGCCCAGCCAGCCATAGACACTCCCGGCCAGCAGCGCGATGCCGGCGCACATGCCGATTAATCCGATAACGACGAACTGGCCCTCGAATGCGATATCGGCACCGTTGCTCCCGGTTAGAAAGAGCATCAGCGCGCTGATGAACGCGACGAAGCCTCCCGCCCATATCTGATACCAAGCGGCGCAACGGACGAGTTTGTTCATATTTTTTGATCCAGTTAGCTATACCCGCGCGGCTTGCGCTTGCGTCATTATCAACCTTCGCAGGGGTCATGGCAACTTCGTCATCAAACCGCCAGCAGTTCTCAA
>NZ_PXWF02000276.1 GCF_003011895.2 Massilia glaciei
CGCAGCGGGAATTTACCGTGCCGCGCGCGCGGGAGCACTGGACAAGGGCGTGCGGGCCACCTATAATGCTGCTTCTCCGGCGGGGCAAGCCCCTCCGGTGGCGCAAAAACCGGCCCGCACGGCAGTCTAGCGCCACGAACAGCGGGGACGCGATGATGACGCAAGGCGCGCAAGCACTTTCGGAAACAAAGCGGAGCTGCTACAATGCTTGCTTTCGCGGCTGTAGCTCAGTTGGATAGAGTACTTGGCTACGAACCAAGGGGTCGTGGGTTCAATTCCTGCCAGCCGCACCAAAATTCGTATGTAAAAGACCCCGGGGATCGCTCCCCGGGGTCTTTTTTCATTGCGCGGACGCTTTTCGCGGCCGGCGCCGCGGCGCACCGGCGGCGGCCCATTCAGCCCTTCCGCAAACAAGGTGACTCTGCTACAATGATCGTTGTCGCGGCTGTAGCTCAGTTGGATAGAGTACTTGGCTACGAACCAAGGGGTCGTGGGTTCAATTCCTGCCAGCCGCACCAAAATTCGTATGTAAAAGACCCCGGGGATCGCTCCCCGGGGTCTTTTTTCATTGCGCGGACGCTTTTCGCGGCCGGCGCCGCGGCGCACCGGCGGCGGCCCATTCAGCCCTTCCGCAAACAAGGTGACTCTGCTACAATGATCGTTGTCGCGGCTGTAGCTCAGTTGGATAGAGTACTTGGCTACGAACCAAGGGGTCGTGGGTTCAATTCCTGCCAGCCGCACCAAAATTCGTATGTAAAAGACCCCGGGGATCGCTCCCCGGGGTCTTTTTTCATTGCGCGGACGCTTTTCGCGGCCGGCGCCGCGGCGCACCGGCGGCGGCCCATTCAGCCCTTCCGCAAACAAGGTGACTCTGCTACAATGATCGTTGTCGCGGCTGTAGCTCAGTTGGATAGAGTACTTGGCTACGAACCAAGGGGTCGTGGGTTCAATTCCTGCCAGCCGCACCAAAATTCGTAAGCAGTAAAGTTAAGCGACAAAAATAAGCGACAACGGGCTTGGAGAGCGATCTCCAGGCCCTTTTTGTTTGGCCCTGCCGGCCGGCCTTTTTGTTTGCCTTTTTGTTTGCCTTTTTGTTTGCCTTTTTGTTTGCCTTTTTGTTTGCCTTTTTGTTTGCCTTTTTGTTTGCCTTTTTGTTTGCCTTTTTGTTTGCCTTTTTGTTTGCCTTTTTGTTTGCCTTTTTGTTTGCCTTTTTGTTTGCCTTTTTGTTTGCCTTTTTGTTTGCCTTTTTGTTTGCCTTTTTGTCGCCCGGCACTTGGAGCTTGGCGACGCAGCTGTTATGATCTTGCCTGTCGCGGCTGTAGCTCAGTTGGATAGAGTACTTGGCTACGAACCAAGGGGTCGTGGGTTCAATTCCTGCCAGCCGCACCAAAATTCGTAAGTAAAATAGACCCCGGAGGGCGATCTCCGGGGTCTTTTTTTTGGCGCGGCCACATGGCCGGCGCCGCGCCCGGCCCGCGCCCGCGGCGTGCCCGGGCGCGCCGAAACGGCGCGCGGGCAAGCGGCCACCTCCGAGGATTGCCCCCTGTATTTTCGTAGGATCGACCCTACGTTCGACCAAATCGGCGCCCCGCAATTTCCACCCGTTAGCAAAAAAGCCGCCCCCTCCCCCATGGGCGCGGCTTTTTCCGCATGGACGCAAAGCAAACCATTTACGACAGGAACCGATTGCGGCGAAGCGCCGCGCGCGGCGTCGAACGGCTGATTTCGAACGGGGCTTTGCTAGCATGGAGTTCCCCGATGCTTGTTCAACCCAGGCCGCACAGCGCGGCTCATTTTTGTGAGGTTACTATGAAAAATCCAAAATCTCTGCTTGCCGCCATGGTCGTCGCGGGCGCATCGATGGCATCGTCGTTTGCTTCGGCGGCGGACATCTTCGAGCTTGAGGTGCTCGACAACAGCGCCCACTTCGGCTCGACCTTCGCCAAGGACAACAGCGGCCAATCGTTCTCGGACCGCTTCGTGTTCGAGGTCACGAACGTGCCGCACGACCTCGACGCGATCGTCTCCTCGATCGGCCGCACCGCCGGCATGGGGCTCAACATCACGGGCCTGAACGTGTACCAGAACGACGGTTCGCTGGTGGCGTCTGGCACCTCGACGCAGACCGGGGCAACCGACGTCTGGACCGTGAGCACCGACAACCTCGCGCTGGGCAGCTACTACCTGGGCGTGTCGGGCCAGATGGCGGGCGACACGGGCGGCAGCTTCGGCGGCGCGGTGATGCTCGCGCCGGTGCCGGAGCCGGCCACCTACGGCATGCTGCTCGGCGGGCTCGGCCTGCTCGGCTTCATGGCGCGCCGGCGCAAGGGCATCAAGTAGGCCCGGAAGGCCGGGCGCCGGCGGCCAAGGCCGGCAGGCGCGCGGGCCGAAGCGCCCATGGGGCCTGCCGGCACCAGACGGTCGAAACGGCAGGTTGCGCGGGCGCTTCCCTGAGTCCGGCCCGGGTGCGTGCCGGGCCTGGGGAGTCGAAGCGGAGTCGAAGTAAAACAAGCGCTGGACGAGGACGGGTTTTGGCGCTTTCGCGTGCCAATTTCGCGTGCCATTGGCCTACCATTGGCGTTCCATTGGCGCGCCATCGCCGGGAAGGCGGCGAAATCGGGACCGTCCAGCGCTTTTTTGCCGCCGCCGATCCCGAGCCCGGCGAGTTCCCGGACCTAGGAGCCTGTCGGACTTAAGATCGTCGGCTGCAAAAAGTGCCGGACGGTCCATATTTCGCCGCTTTCTCGGCCAATAGCTCGCTATTGGCACTGCGAAATCGTCAAAATCTGTCCTCGTCCAGCACTTTTTTCGCTTCGACTCCCTAAGCCCCAGAGCCTCCTAGCTCCGGACTTTTTTGAGCGTGCCGCGGTTGCCCAGGATTTCCTCGATCTGCTCGAAGCGCACCGGCTTGACCATGTGGTGGTCGAAGCCGGCCTCGAAGGCGAGCTGGCGGTCCTTCTCCTGGCCCCAGCCGGTCACCGCCGTGAGCACCGTATGTTCGCCACTGGGCAGACGCCGGATGCTGCGCGCAAGGTCGTAGCCGGACATGCCCGGCAGGCCGATGTCGAGGAAGGCGTAGTCGGGGAAGAAGCGCGTCGCCGCCGTCAGGGCGTCGGTGCCGTTGTGGGTGATCACCACGCTGTGGCCCATGGCCGAGAGCAGCGCGCCGATGCTGTTGACGAAGTCGACGTTGTCGTCGGCGAGCAGGATGCGGAACGCCTCGGCGCTGATCAGCGAGGCCGGGATGGTCTTGGCCGGCGGCTCGGGCGCGACCACGATCGGCAGGCGCACCGCGAAGCGGCTGCCCTTGCCCACGCCGTCGCTGTGGGCCTCGATGCCGCCGCCGTGCAGCTCGACGAGCTTGCGCGCCAGCGACAGGCCCACGCCGAGGCCGGCGTTGCTGCGCTCGAGCGTCGAATCGACCTGCACGAACATCTCGAACACATGCGCCAGCATGTCGGGCGCGATGCCGATGCCGTCGTCGGCGACCTCGATCAGCAGCGCGTTGTCCTCGACCCGCGCGTCGAGGCGCACGTGGCCGCCGCGGTTAGTGTACTTGGCCGCGTTGTTGAGCAGGTTCGACAGGATCTGCGCCAGCCGGGTGGCGTCGCCGTGCAGGAACACCGGGCGGTCGGGCAGCGTGATGGCCAGCTCGTGGCCGTGCAGCTCGATGGTCGAGCGCACCACCTCGAGCGCGTCGTTGACGACCGCCTTCAGTTCGACCCGCCCCATCTTGATGGCGAACTTGCCGGTGTTGATGCGCGAGACGTCGAGCAGGTCGTCGACCAGCCGCACCATCTGGCGCAGCTGGCGCTCCATGATGTCGGTGGCGCGCTCGGTGGCGTTGGCGTCGCCGCTGCGAATGCGCAGGATGTCGAGCCCGGTGCGGATCGGCGCGAGCGGGTTGCGCAGCTCGTGCGCGAGCGTGGCCAGGAACTCGTCCTTGCGGCGGTCGGCCAGCAACAGGGCCTGCTCGGCGCCCTGGCGCACCCGCATCTCGTGCTCGAGCGTGCGGTTGGCGTCCTGCAGCGCGTGCGCGCGCCGGCCCAGCTCGCCGAGCATGTCGTTGAAGGCGGCCACCAGCACCCCGATCTCGCCGCCGTCGTGGCCCGGCACGCGCAGGCTGAAATCGCGCCGCTGCATCACCTCGCGCGCCACGTGCGTGACCGCCTCGAGCGGACGGGTGATGGCGCGCTGCAGGCGCGTGGCCACCAGCGCCGCGATCCCGAGCGAGGCCAGCAGCACCGCGCCGAGGATGGTCGCGTAGTTGGCCAGCCGCTCGACCACGCCGAGGCGCGCGCGCAGGTACACCGTGCCGACCATCTCGCCGTCGTCCATGACCTTGTGCCAGACCTCGATCTCGCCGCCCTCGACGCGGTGGCCGTGGCGGCCCGGCGCGGGCGGCAATCCGGTGCCGCCGGGTCCGCCCCGCAGGTACGAGGCGAAGCGCATGCCGGAGGCGCCGTACAGCGCGGCGGCCTGGATTTGCGGGCGCACCCGCAACAGCGCCAGGCTCTGCTGGGCGGTGCGGGCGTCGTTGAACACGAGCGCCGGCGCGGTCACGCTGGCGATGATGTCGGCCTGGGTGGTGAGGTCGTCGATCCAGTAGCGCTGGAAGGTGCGCAGGTCGTACAGCAGCATCGCCAGCGAGGCCGACAGGAGCGCCACGAAGGTCGTCGAGACCGCCATGATGACCAGTTTGCTGCGGACCGTGCCGGCGTCGTGCAAGGGCATTATGGCCCCGCCCTGTGGACCAGGCTGGCCACCGTCAGCAGGCGCGAACTGAGTTTGATGTTGTGGCGTTCGGCCGCCTCGAGCGAGACGTCGAAGCGGACCCGCCGGCCGACGATCTTGAAATTGATGACACTGCCGTGCTGCAGGCAGTTTTCGCACTCGGTCACGGCCAGCAGGCGGGCCGGTCCGGCCGCCTTGAGCAGGCCCAGCACGCGCCGCTGGTCCCAGCCGGGCACGAACAGCAGGTGCACGCCGTCGACGGCCTCGTTCTCGCGCAGCGTCCTGACGGTGACGGGGCGCTGGCCGACCGTGCGCCCGGCCACGATCCAGGCCAGCTCGGCGGCGATGTCGTCGGTGCCGAGCACGCCGATGGTCACCGGCGCGGTCGGGTCGTCGAAGGCGCCCGCCGGAAACTCGGCGTAGCTGAGGAATTTATACAGGAAGGCGGCCTTGACGCTGCGCTCGAGGCTGGCGTTGACCGGGACCGCCTGGGCGCGCGCGCACGGCGCGCCGAGCGCGGCCCAAGCGGCCATGCCGGCAAACAGGGATCGGGACCAGCGGTGGCGCGCGCTCATGGACCGTCCGGACGGCGCATGGTCGCCGACGCGGGCGCGGGCGCGCGGCGTGGTGCCGGATTCGATTGTGGTGGCGATCGCATGACTTGCTATCCTAGAACATTTTCTTAAATGAACAAAGGCGCGCACGATCCCACACGTGGAAAAACTCAACATTTTTGCAATATGCGCACAAACGCCCGGTCCGCCTGCCCGGTCCAGCGACCTTATAAGAAATTTTGATGACTGTCATCACAAATGGCAATTTGATTTATGGCTGGCGATGCTTCATCCTTGCCTTGTCTCCTCTATCTTCTTCCAAGAAAATAGATTCAGCCCGCTCCCGCAGCGGGCTTTTTTTTGTCTGCGGGTGTTAATAAGTAAGCGTTTAGCCCAGCCACCTGTTCTTTGAATCCATGGAGGCGCATCCTTGTTGCTTTCCAACGAGGAGCAGTTATGACATCGAATCCATCATCCCCGACCTCTCCCGACGAATGGGCCCAGCACGTAACGGCATGGCGCACAAGCAAGCTGACGCGGGCGGAGTGCTGCCGCCAGCACGGTTTGAAGTTCAACATCTTCCTGTACCGAATCAACCGCCAACAAAATGCTCTCGCCAAGACGCTGACGCTCATTCCTGTCAGCATCGATAAGGCGCCGCCTTCCCGTGGTGACATGTTGTTGCGCAGCCCCCAAGGTTGGTCGTTGTCGATGTCGGCTGACGTGTCAGCGGCGTGGCTTGGGCAGTTGCTTGGAGCGTTGTCATGATCCCCAAACCAAGCCAGGTGTGGTGCGCCGTCGAAGCCGTGGACATGCGCATGGGAATGGATGGCTTGTCGCTGCGTGTGCAACAGGCTTTGGGCAGGGCGCCCTGCGATGGTTCGGCCTACGCGTTTCGCAATCGGCGCGGGAACCGGCTCAAGTTGCTGGTCTGGGACGGCACCGGCGTCTGGTTGTGCCAGCGGCGTCTGCATCAAGGCAGTTTCGTCTGGCCGAAGGCCGGCGACGCGGTCTGCTCGCTGTCGGAAACACAGTGGGACTGGCTCACCGCAGGGGTCGACTGGACGCGTCTGACCGTGGCCGATACGCGCGCCTGGGTGCTGTGAAAATGGCGTTCATGCTCGGTCTGAAACTGATGGGAAAACCCCTTGTTTTATCTGGTTGTTTCATAGATAAAATGGTAGAATTTACGCATGGAATTAAGCGACGATTTGGCCCGATTGAGCACCGATCCGACACTCCCGAAATGGATTTCGGAGGTGGCCGACCGCTTGGTCAAGGAAGCGCAAAAGACGGCCCGCTTGAACGCCGAGCTGCACAACGCAAACATCAAAATCCAGGCGCTCACGCTCGAGCTGGCGCATCACCGGCGCATGCGCTTCGGCGCCAAGTCCGAGGCACTCTCAGCCGATCATCGCGACCTGTTCCAGGAAACCTGGGAATCGGATCTGGCCGAACTGGAAGCCATGGTCGATGCGCAGGTCGAGGTCGCAGCGCCAAAGAAGCAACGCGCGCGCGCCGGCCGCCAGCCGCTTCCCGACCACCTCGAACGCGTGGTGCACCTGCACGAGCCGGACTCGTGCACCTGCGGCCAATGCGGCGGCGCGCTGGTCAAAATCGGCGAGGACATCACGGAACAACTCGATGTGGAGCCGGCGCGTTTCTTCGTGCACCGCCACATTCGGCCCCAATATGCCTGCCGCCCCTGCGAAACCATCACCGCGGCGTTCATCGCGCCGGCGATCATCGATGGCGGCATCGCCGCGCCCGGTTTGCTGAACTGGATCGCCGTCAGCAAGTTCGTCGACCATCTGCCGCTGTACCGGATCGAGCAAATCGCCGCGCGCGACAACGTGCCGCTGCCGCGCTCGAACCAGTCCGAATGGGTGGGCAAGATCGGCGTTGCGTTGCAACCGCTGGCCGACCGCATGAGTCACTTCCTGCGCCAGCGCGACGTGCTCCATGCCGACGAAACGCCGGTGGCGCAACTCGATCCTGGCAAAGGAAAAACCAAGAAAGCCTATCTGTGGGCGTACCGCAGTTGCGACCTGGAGGACGGGCCGCCCATTGTCGTGTTCGACTACCAGCCCGGGCGCAGTGGACAGTTCGTGCGCGACTATCTGCAAGGATGGCAGGGGCACCTCATGGTTGACGATTTCAGTGGCTATAAAGCGCTGTTCCGTGCCGGCGTGATCGAGCTCGGTTGCTGGGCGCACGCGCGCCGCAAGCTGTTCGATTTGTTCGTGGCCAACAAGAGTCCCGTTGCTGAGCAGGCATTGAAATGGATCGCCACCTTGTATGGGATCGAAAAGGCCGGCAAGGATCTGGATGCGCCGGCGCGCCTGCTGCTGCGCCAGCAGGAGGCGAAGCCGGTGTTGGCTTCGTTCGAGGCATGGCTGACCGCGGTGCGCCTGACGGTCGCTCCCGGCAGCAGCACCGCCAAGGCGCTCGACTACACGATTCGTCGCTGGCCGGCGCTCATCCGCTATGCCGACAGCGGCACACTGCCGATCGATAACAATGCCGTCGAGAACACAATTCGCCCGCTCGCAATCGGGAAAAAGAACTGGCTCTACGCCGGCTCTGAGCGCGCCGGACGCCGCGCCGCCGCGATTCAATCCCTGCTGGGGACCGCCAAACTGAACGGCCTCGATCCGGCTGCCTGGCTCAAAAGCACCCTGGAAAAATTGCCGACCTGTCGCAACAGCGACATCGACGACTTGCTTCCATTCCGGCGTATCAAATCAGCCTGAACTGACTCTGGAAGATGGTAGCGTTGGACGCTTAATAATAAGCAGGGTGGCCCATTCCCATTGAAATCAAAAGGTTACATCCGATTTCGCCTCGATGCACCAAGAAATTAGACGCTTTGCATTTCCCCCACTGCTCCGTCGCCCCGTCCATACACTCCCCCCCGCATCGCACCGTTACGATGCTTCTCACCGGCCCACGCACCGTTGCAGGGGGGAATGTACCGTGGATAGCCTGCGTCGCGCTGAAGAGACGGCCCTCGACGCCAAGCTCGAGAAAGTTTTGCAGGAAGCCCTGACCGATGGTCCAGCGGCGCCCATGACAATGGAAGAATCTATCCGCGCGGGCAACGCCGCCATGAAGCAAGGGCGCGAGAACGCGGCAAAGACGCTCCTCGACCGCATCACGCGCAACGAGCTTATTACTGAAGAAGAGTTCGCGAAACGACTGGGTGTCTCGTGCATGTGGATTGCCGGTGCGCTCGCGGACGGCCGGCTGTTCTATTTCCTCGGCCCGGATGAAGTCAAATATTTTGCGGCGTTCTACGGTGACACCACCCTCGACCGTCGGGCCTTGGAATCCCATCAAAAACGCCACCGGCGAGGCTCAAATCTTGTTAGAAATAGACCTACGTTAAAATGTTGAGATCCCTTGCGGTAACGTGCCTGCACCAAGCCGAAAACTGTAGCACCATGTGCTATAATTTGAGGAACGAATGAGTGATAAAAGAGTGTTCAAAACAAAGACATTTGCGCGATGGGCCAAAAAGGCCATCTCGGACGACCTGCTTTTCCAAGTTGCGCGTGAGATCGAACGTGGTGAGTTTGAAACTGACTTAGGTCAAGGTGTTTGCAAAAAGCGAATTGCCTTACCTGGTCAGGGAAAGCGTGGCTCGGTCCGTTCCCTGGTAGCAAAACAACATAAATCAGCGATTTTCTTCCTTGCTGGTCGGACAAAGAGTGACCCAGGAACAGATTTCTCCCCAAAGGAGGAGGAAGCCGCAAAAGTCGTGGGTAAGGGCTTGCAGGCGGCCGATCTTGAAAGGCTTGAAACATTGAAGATCAACGGCGTTCTAACGGAGATTTGCCATGAGCAAGAAAACAAACGCGGATAGTCGTGTTCTGCGCGAACTACTGGAGACGGCGGCAGACCTGAGCGCATATGGTCTTGTGTCCAAGGCTGACATGGCGCGCATGAATGCATTCTGCGTAGCTCCGCCCGAATATTCCCCGCAACGTGTCGTAGCAATTCGAACAGGTGTCGCAAGGATGAGTCAGCAAGTGTTCGCGTCGATTCTCAATGTGAGCGTTTCCACGGTTCAGAAGTGGGAGTCGCCCTCAGCGGCAAAGCACCCAAGCGGAGCCGCCGCAAAGTTGCTGCATATTGTAGAGACCAAGGGCATTGAAGCAATCATCGCCTGAGCCATCTCGGGCCCATCATTATCAATGGCGCCGCGCAGGCCGCTGCCAACAAACCGGTCCCGCCCCGGGTCCTCAACTGCTTGCCCTTCCCCCGCCCCTGGACCGCATGCCGCGCGCGGCCCAACGACGGCCGGCCATGTCAGTCTTGCATGGCGCTTGCCCAAGCACATTTAGTGTACGATCCCGCGAGTGCGCGCCGCGTCGGCGCCCCCCGTCCACACAATCATACGATACCTTATGCCCCCATCCGGCCCCCTGCCCGACCCCACCGCCACCGACCGCGATAGCGATAGCGCCACCCCGGGCGAACGCGCGCACTGGTCGCCCGCGCGGCGGGTGGCGGACGACATCGCGCGCCATTCGCCGCTGCCGATGCTGCTGCTGTGGGGGCGCGAACATGCTTCTGTGAACAACGCGGCCCACGCCGCCCTGGCCGCCGGCGGCGCGTTGCCGGACTTGCCGCCCGCGCCGCTGGCCGCCGCCTGGCGGGGACAACCGCAGCGGGTCGCGGCCGGCGCCTTCGAACTGTACCTGACGCCGTTGCGCGAGGACGAGACGGTGTCCGGCGTGCTGTGCTCGTTCGCGGCGGCGCCCGCCGACACGCCCGCGCCCGCGCCCGCCACCGCCCGCCTGCGCGTGCTGGTGGTCGAGGACAACATCGACTCCCAATACCTGGTCTGCGAAATGCTCAAGGCCTTCGGCCACGACGCCGACGGCGTGGGCAGCGCCGAACAGGCGCTGCCGATGCTGCCCGCGTCGGCCTACGACGTGCTGTTCACCGACGTCAGCCTGCCCGGCATGTCGGGGGTCGAACTGGCGCGCCAGGCGATCGCCGCGCAGCCGTCCCTGCACGTGGTGTTCGCGTCCGGCTACGGCGGGGCCCTGCTGCGCCACGTCGAGTTTCCCTTCGTCTCCCTGCAAAAACCCTACGAGATCGAGCAGCTGCAGGCGGCGTTGGCCGCGTTCGGCCCGGCCGGCTGACGCGGCCAACCGTGTGGCGGCGGAGCGCGTCGCTGCGCTAGAATTTGATGTCAGGCTTGCTGGAGCGTAAAACGGGACCACCCCGGGCCGCTCCCGCGCGGCCTCCACGAACCACATCGACGATGACCCCGACACCGACCCGCAGCCGCTCCCGGTGTCGCGCCGCCCACGAGGCCCGGCACGCCAGCGCGGGCCCGGCCCCCCGGGAGCGCTCTTGAGCACCCTCGCCCACACCATCGACGAGCTCGCCGACGGCTTCCTCACGCTCGACGCCGAGTGGCGCATCAGCTACATCAACCGGCGCGCGCGGCAGTTGCTCGCCCGCGCCGACGGCGCGGGCGGCGAGGCGCGCGGCCAGCGCCTGTGGGACGCGTTTCCCGACCTGCGCGCGAGCGCGCTCGAAAGCGGGCTGCGCCGCGCGCGCGCGCTCGGCCAGGCCGGCAGCTTCGAGTTCTACCATGTGGGGTGCGGCCGCTGGTTCGGGCTGCGCGCCTACCCGGCCGACGGCGGCGTGAGCTGCGCGATCCGCGACATCAGCGCGCGCAAGGCCGACGAGGCGGCGGTGCTGGCCGGCAGCAAGCGGCTGCAGGTGGCGCTCGCGGCCGGCCGCCTCGGCGACTGGCGCTGGGACGCGCTGGCCGACCGCATCACGCTGGGCGCGCGCGCGGCCGACATCTTCGGCCTGCCGGCCGAGCTGCCGCTGGCGTGGCCGCAGTTGCGCGAGCGCATCGCCGAGGGCGACCGCGAAATGGTCCGCAACGAATTCCTGCAAGCCTTCGTCGAGCACGGCGAGCTCGACCTCGAATGCCGGATCGAGCGCCCCGGCGCCGGCCAGCTGTGGGTGGCGCTGGTCGGGCGCGGCGACTACGACGGCAACAACACGGTGCTCGGCATGACCGGCGTGCTGCAGGACATCTCCACCCGCAAGAGCGCCGAGGACACCCTGCGCCAGAGCGAGGAGGTGCTGCGCGCGCTGGCCAACGCGATCCCGCAGCTGGCCTGGATGGCGCAGGCCGACGGCAACATCGTCTGGTTCAACAAGCGCTGGTACGAATACACCGGCAGCTCGCCCGACCAGGTGGTCAACTGGGGCTGGCAGAGCACGCTCGACCCGGCCGCCGTGCCCCACGTGCTGCAGCGCTGGCACGAGTCGCTGCGCACCGGCGATCCGTTCGAGATGGAGTACCCGATCCGCGGCGCCGACGGCCAGTACCGCTGGTTCCTCACGCGCGTCAACGCGGTGCGCGACCGCCACGGGCACGTGGTGCGCTGGTTCGGCACCAACACCGACGTCGACCAGGTCAAGCGCGCCCAGCAGGCGCTGCGCGACGAGTCGAACGTGCTCGAACTGCTCAACAGCACCGGCACCGCGCTGGCCACCCAGCGCGACCTGCGCTCGCTGCTGCAGGTCGTCACCGACGCCGCCACCAACGTCAGCGGCGCGCGCTTCGGCGCCTTTTTCTACCGCGGCAAAGACGGCGACGGCGACCTGTCCACACTCTACACCCTGTCCGGCGCCTCGCCCGACGAGTTCGAGCGCTTCGGCTTTCCGCGCGACACCGCCCTGTTCGGCCCCAGCCTGCGCGGCGAGGGCGTGCTGCGCTCGGACGACATCACGCGCGAGCCGCTTTACGGCCAGAACGGGCCCCACTTCGGCATGCCCGAGGGCCACCCGGCGCTGCGCAGCTATCTGGCCGTGCCCGTCATCGCGCGCTCGGGCGAGGTGCTCGGCAGCCTGTTCCTGGGCCACCCCGAGGCCGCCATCTTCACCGAGCGCACCGAGCGCATCGTCGGCGGCATCGCCGCCCAGGCCGCCGTGGCGATCGACAACACGCGCCTCTACGAGGCGGCCCAGCAGGCCGCCGAGGAGCGCAAGGTGCTGCTCGAGAGCGAGCGCCTCGCGCGCGCCGAGGCCGAGCGCACCAGCCAGATGAAGGACGAGTTCCTGGCCACCCTCTCGCACGAGCTGCGCACCCCGCTGTCGGCCATCCTCGGCTGGGCCCAGGTGCTGCGCCGCGGCAGCCGCGACCAGGCCGACCTGCAGCGCGGCCTGCAGACCATCGAGCGCAACGCGCGCGCCCAGGCGCAACTGATCGAGGACTTGCTCGACATGAGCCGCATCACCTCGGGCAAGGTGATGCTCGACATGCAGACGGTGGCGCCGTCGGTGTTCATCGACGCCGCCATCGAAACAGTGCGCCCGGCGGCCGACGCCAAGAACATCCGCCTCGAGAAGCACTACGCGCCCGACGCCGCCGCGATCGCGGGCGACCCGGCCCGGCTGCAGCAGGTGATCTGGAACCTGCTCTCGAACGCGATCAAATTCACCCCGCGCGACGGCCTGGTGCGCATCACCCTGACCGGCGGCGCGCCCGGCGCCGACGCCGGCCCGGTGCGCATCTCGGTGCACGACAGCGGGGTCGGCATCGCGCCCGGCTTCATGGCCCATGTGTTCGAGCGCTTCCGCCAGGCCGACGCCTCGACCACCCGGCAGCACGGCGGGCTGGGGCTGGGACTGTCGATCGTCAAGCACCTGGTCGAGCAGCACGGCGGCACGGTCGAGGTGAGCAGCGCCGGGCCCGACCAGGGCGCCAGCTTCACGATCGAGCTGCCGGCGGCGAGCCAGGCGGCGCCGTCGGCGCGCAGCGGGCGCGCGCCCTACCACCCGCCCGCCCCGCTCGCGCCCGAACTGCTGCTGCGCGACCTGTCCGGGGTCAGGGTGCTGGTGGTCGACGACGAGCCCGACGCGCGCGAACTGATCCACCGGATCCTGAGCGACTGCCACGCCAGCGTCAGCACGGCGGGCGGCGCGGTCGAGGCGCTGGCCCGCATGCGCAAGGACCACTTCGACGTGCTCGTGAGCGACCTCGGCATGCCCGACATCGACGGCTTCGCGTTGCTGTCGCTGGTGCGCGCGCTCGGCCCCGAGGGCGGCGGCGCCGTCCCGGCCGTGGCGCTGACCGCGTTCGCGCGCTCCGAGGACCGGGTGCGCGCGCTCACGGCCGGCTTCGCGGCCCACATCGCCAAGCCGGTCGAGCCGGTCGAGCTGATCGCCGCGGTGGCGCGGCTGGTCGCGCCGGGCTGAGAGGCTGAGGCGCCGCCCGCCACCACCGGGTGCCAGGCCGGCGTCCCGGCGCATGTGGCATAACGTCAATTCTTTTTATTGACATTCAGCCAATATGTGCTATTCATAGACGTGGAGCATATTTAATTAATCCAACGCAACACATTGGCCCCGGATTTCCTACTTTTAAACGCGGCGATGTCCTACAAGAAATTATTTCGGATTTGTTACACTGTGTGCAGTTCCGACGGCCCCGCATCCGCCTTCGCAGCAAGTGCGAAGCACCCACGCCGGCCGTGGCCCTGTTTTTCGGCGGGACCGCCAAGGGGCTGTTAATGTTGCTGAGATTGAGACCACCGCATGCCTAGCAGAGAAGACATATTGAACGCGAAGATATTGGTGGTTGACGACTCCGCCGACAATATCGACCTGATGGAAGAGATCCTGCGCGAAGAGGGTTACCGCTGCGTCAGTTCGACCATGCTGCCGGAGACCGTCTGCCCGCTGCACCGCCAGCACTGCTACGACCTGATCTTGCTCGACCTGCAGATGCCCGGCCTGAACGGCTTCCAGGTCATGAAGGGCCTCAAGGAGATCGAGCAAGGCGGCTACCTGCCGGTGCTGGCCCTGACGGCGCAACCGAGCTTCAAGATCGCCGCGCTCGAGGCGGGCGCGCGCGACTTCATCAGCAAACCGTTCGACCTGCTCGAGGTGCACAAGCGCATCCACAACATGCTCGAGGTGCGCCTGCTGTACCGCGAACTGGCCCAATACAGCAAGGCCCAGCAGGAACTGGCGCTGCACGACGCGCTCACGGGCCTGCCGAACCGTCGCCTGCTCGAGGACCGCATCGAGACCACGCTCCAGCACGCCAACCGCAACCACCACAAGGCGGCCATCATGTACCTCGACCTCGATGGCTTCAAGGCGATCAACGACACCTACGGCCACGCCTATGGCGACGAGGTGCTCAAGATCGTGGCCCAGAGGCTGGTCGCGTCGTCGCGCAAGGAAGACACGGTCGCGCGCCTCGGCGGCGACGAATTCATGGTCGTGTTGGGGGATGTGAGCAGCTTGTCGGACGTCCAGGGACCGGCCGCCAAGCTGGTCGAGGCGGTGTTGGAGCCGTTTTTCATCAACGATCTGACGCTTCAATTGTCGACCAGCATCGGCATCAGCATCTATCCGGACGACGCCGAAACGGTCGAGGCGCTGATCAGCATCGCCGACTATGCCTTGTACGAGGCCAAGCGCGGCGGCAAAAACCGTTATTGCGCGACCTCGGGCAAAGCGCCGCAAGCGGCGCTGGACGAGGCGCGCACGGCCACCAGTCGTTAGCGGCGCAGTCGTTGGCGGCGCAACCCGATCACCTTCAGTTGAACGATCGCCTTCAGTTGAACGCGGCCCGTCCGTATCGACGGGCCGCGTTCACGTCTGGCGCCCACGCTCAATCACGTGGAGGGCCGCGCCGATTGCGCGCTTGCCACGCGCGTGCCGCGTGTGGCGTTTATTTCTTGCATGCCACCCGCGTGCCACGGGTCACTTGCGTGGCTTGCGTGGCTTGCGTGGCTTGCGTGGCTTGCCTGTGGCTCGCGTTGCCTACTTGGCGTTGCGGCTGTCGGCCGCCTTGCAATTTTCTTCGATCGCGCCGGCGCCTTGGTGGTCGGTGTGAGCGTCGACTTTTTCGGGCGCGACTTCGATGCGCGTGATGCCGGAATCGACCGAGATCGGATCGCTGGCGGGAAAGGTCATTTCGACCGCCTCGTCGAGCAGCGTCTCACGGGCCACCTGTTCGGTGGTGTCGGCCTCGCCGGCGGCCAGGGCCTGGATAGCGCACGCCCATTTGACGAACTTGAGGTCGGCCAGTTCGCCGATGGTGTTGACGCCGAAGGCCTTGGCCAGCAGCTTGGCGTCGGCGGCGCTGACGCCGCGCAGCGCGTTGACGGGGGATTCGACGAGGTCGCGCAGGCATTTGCCTGCATACGCGTCGTCAATGATTGCATTGATATTCATGGTGGTCCTTTCGGGTGGGGATTGAAGCGGTGGTGCGGGCCTGCGGCCGGCGCGGTGACCGGATTGTCCTTGCTGCATGCGCCGTTGCGCGAGCGTCAATCTGGACTCGGTGTCACTATGTCACAGCGCCCCCCATGCCGTATGTGCGGCAGCGTACGTTGTGTGAACGCGGGGCGGCGCACGCTTGCCTTTTGACATCGGATTACCCGGTTGCTATGATTGTCGCCATTGGGCAAGCAGCGTCAACGACTCCCCATGTCCGTGGGCAAAGCGCCCGCCCAGGGACGCCGCTCTCTATCGCAGCAGGAACCACGTGCTCAAAATCGAAAAACCAAAAATCCTGGTCGTCAACGACGACGCTGCAAGCCTGCTGGCACTGACCAGCCTGCTTGACATGTGGGCCGATGAAACCAATTACGAGGTGCTCGCCGCGCGCTCCGGCCAGGAGGCCCTGCGCCAGGTGCTGCTGCACGACTTCGCCGTGATTTTGCTCGACGTTAACATGCCCGGCATGGACGGCTTCGAGACCGCCGAGGCGATCCACCAGCGCGCCCGCTCGGCCGACATTCCGATCATTTTCGTGACGGCCTTTTTGGCCGACGAAATTGACCGCCTGAAAGCCTACCAGCGCGGCGCCGCCGATTTTTTGTTCACCCCGGTGATCCCGCAGATCCTGCAGGCCAAGGTCAGCGTGTTCGTGGCGCTGGCGACCAAGAACGAGGAACTCAAGCGCCAAGCCGCCAAGCTGAGCCAGCGCAGCACCGAACTGAGCGCCACCAACAAGCGCCTCACGCGCGAGATGGAGGAGCGCCAGGCGGCCGAGCGCAAGAACAACGCCAAGGACGAATTCCTCGCCATGCTCGGCCATGAGCTGCGCAACCCGCTCAGCGCGATCAGCAGCGCCGCCTCGCTGATCGGCATGCAGGGCGCCGGCGCCGACACCGTGACCCGGGCCAAGGCGATCATCCAGCGCCAGAGCCAGCACCTGAGCCGCATCGTCGACGACCTGCTCGACCTGTCACGCGCCATGTCGGGCAAGATCTTGCTGGCGCACCAGCCGGTCGACGTCGGCGCGATCGTCTCGGCCTGCCTCGACACCTTCAAGGCCACCGGCCGCAGCTCACCCTACAGCCTGACGGTCGAGCTGAGCCCGGGCTGGGTCAGCGGCGACCCGACCCGCATCGAACAGGTCGCCACGAACCTGATCGACAACGCTCTCAAGTACACCCAGGCGGGAGGCAGCATCGCCATCTCGGTGGCGCCGGCCGGCAACGACATCGTGCTCACGGTGCGCGACTCGGGGGTCGGCATCTCGGCCGACCTGCTGCCGCAGGTGTTCGACGTGTTTGTGCAGGGAACCATCACGCTGGAGCGCTCACAGGGCGGGCTCGGCATCGGCCTGGCGCTGGTGCGCCGCCTCGTGGAGCTGCACGGCGGCAGCGTCAGCGCGCACAGCGACGGCGCCAACCTCGGCAGCACCTTCGCGATCCGGCTGCCGGCCACGCAGGCGGCCACGCTGCCGGTGCCGGTGGCGCTGCAGTTGCCGGGAGAACCGGCCAAGCCGACGCTGCTGCTGATCGAGGACAACGACGACGGGCGCGAGATGATGGCGACCATGCTCGGCGCCTACGGCTACCCGGTCGAACACGCGGCCGACGGCATCGAGGGCGTGCGCAAGGCGTTGACGCTGCGCCCGCAGGTGGCGCTGGTCGACATCGGCCTGCCCGGCATCGATGGCTACGAGGTCGCGCGGCGCCTGCGCGCCAACGAGCTCACGCGCAATATCAAGCTCATCGCGCTGACCGGCTACGGCCTGGCCGAGGACCAGCGGCGGGTGCTCGAGGCGGGCTTCGACATGCATCTGGTGAAGCCGGTCGCGATCCAGAACCTGCTCGACGCGATCGACCAGTGCGCCGACGCCGAAACCAACGCCGGCTGAGAGGCTGAGAGGCCCGGCGCTTGTCAGAGCGCTTTTTGCGGCCGACGATTTTGCGTCCGGCGCGCCTTACACCCCGGCGGCGGCCAGTTCCTCCTTGCGCTGGGTTATTTCCTGGCCCAGCGCTTCGAGGTCGAGCTTGGCTTTGCGCACCATCGGGAACATTTCTTTCTCCTCCTCCTTGACGTGGTGCTCGATTTGCTCGGCGAGCACCTTGACCTTGGCGTCGTACAACTCGTCCTCGGGGTCCATCTCCTGCAGTTGCGCGATGAGCTCCTTGGCGCTCGCGTGCTCGACGATGGCCTCGTCGAGCAATTCGTCGGCGCCCTTGACACCGGCTTCGCGCAGGGATGGATAAAAAATCTCCTCTTCGACCGTCGTATGCATGGTCAACGCCGTGCAGACTTCGTCGGCGATGCGTTTCTTGCTTGACTTGGCGCGCTCGCCCAGCGCCTCGTACTGTTTGAACAGATCGGCGACTTCGCGGTGGTCGCTCGTGAGCAAGGCGATGGCGTCGTTTGACTTGGCTTTCATGGGAACTCCTTGAGGGGGATTTGGCGACAGATGGGATGTGCGGGATGGCCGCTTTGGCAAAGGCCTGGCAGCCTGTCGGACCTTTAAGTCCGACAGGCTGCCAGATTGACCACCAATCGCGGGCCCGTATGTTCGGCACTTCACGTTGGAGCGCACGCGCCACAGCGCCCGGGACGGCGCGGGTCAAGCTGTTGTATTATCAAAGAAACTTTATCGAGCAGACATGACCGCACCGCGACCACCGCAAGTAGACGAGGAACTGGAACGTTTGGTCGCCGAGCGCAGCGCCGGCCTCAACGAGCTGCTCGGCCACGCCACCAGTTGCTGGGACGAGGAGCGGCGCCTGTTGGCGCGCCAGTTGCACGACAACCTGGGGTCCTCGATGACGGCACTGACGATGCACCTGGCCCTGCTGACGAAGCATCTGCCGGCCGACCCCGCCCTGCAGGACCGCGCGGCCCAGATGAAGCTGCTGCTGCTCAACATCATCAACACCAACCGCGAGATGCAGTTGGCCCTGTGGAACGACAAACTCGAGTTTTTGGGGATCAAGGCCGCCGTGAGCGAACTGGTCGGCGAGTTCGCGGGCGCGCACGGGGTCGTCGCGCGCACCAGTTTGCCCGACGAGGACGCCGATTATCCCCGGCTGGTCAGCGTGGCCCTGCTGCGCTGCCTCGAGGAGGGCTTGCGCAACGTGGCCGCGCACGCGCGTGCGACCGAACTCGATGTGATTTTGGAC
This sequence comes from Massilia glaciei, assembly GCF_003011895.2. GTDB lineage: Bacteria > Pseudomonadota > Gammaproteobacteria > Burkholderiales > Burkholderiaceae_D > Telluria_A > Telluria_A glaciei. The sequence continues at coordinate 18,728 of NZ_PXWF02000276.1, forward strand.
GACAACGGCGACGATATCATGCTGACCGTGCGCGACAACGGGGTCGGGCCGGGCTCGGCCGGGAACGGCCCCGCGCCGCACCACGGGCTGCGCATGTTGCGCGAGCGCGCGCTCTATCTTGGCGGCGTGCTGACGCTGGGGCCGGGCCCGACGGGCGGCACCGCGCTGAGCATGATTTTGCCGCGCGCCGCGGCGCCCGCCTGAGGTCAGCCAGGGGTCAATGCAGCTTCACGAGCGCCGTGTTGCGCTTGATCAGGAAGCGCGCCAGCGCGAGCAAGGCCGTGCGCAGGGTGCCGAGCACCGCCCTGTGGTGCAGCAGGTGCAGGCTCCCGTACATGAGGCGCGCCAGCGCGCCCTCGACGAACCAGCTCAGGCCCTTGAGCGAACCCATCAGGCTGCCCACCGTCCCGCTGTGTCCGAACGACACCAGCGAACCATAATCGCGGTAACGGAATGGCTTGTCCGACGGCGCCTTGCCGCGCGCCCTGCGCAGGAAAATGTCGGCCAAGAAATCGGCCTGCTGGTGCGCCGCCTGCGCCCGCGGCGGCGCGGCGACGCCGTCGGCGTCCACGCACGCGGCGCAGTCGCCCAGCGCGTAGATGTCGGCCTGCCCCTCCCGCCCCTCCTGCCCCTCCCGCCCCTCCCGCACCTTAGCGCGCAGAAAACTGTCGACTTCGATCTGCCCGCCCTTGTTGACCGGCAAACCCAGGCCCGACAGCATCTGCGGCGCGCGGATGCCGGCCGCCCACACGCACAGGTGGGACGGATAGACATTGCCGTTCGTATCGGTGACGTGGTCGGGCGCGATGGCGCTCACGCGGCAGGCGGTGACGACCCTGATCGCGCGTTCGCGCAGCAGCGCGAGGGCCGCCGCCGAGACCCGTTCGGGCAGCGGCGCCAAAATGCGCGGCGATCCTTCGAGCAGGGTGATGCGCACATCGCGCGCCGCCCGCAGTTGGTTGAAGCCGTACGCCGTGTACACGCCGCTGGCCTCGCGCAGTTCGGCCGCCAGCTCGACCCCGGTGGCGCCGCCGCCGATGATGACGATGTCGAGGCCGGCGTTGTCGCCGATGGTCTTCTTTTGTTCGGCCAGCGTGAGCAGCGTGAGCAGGCCCATGCGGAAGCGTTCGGCGTCTTCGGTCGTATTGAGCGCGATGGTGTGCTCGGCCGCGCCGGGCACGCCGAAATAGTTGGCCGTGCTGCCGACCGAGATCACCAGCGAGTCGAACGCGAGCGCGCGCGGCGGCAGCACCTGCTCGCCGGCATCGGTGGTGACGGCGGCGATGTCGATCCGCTTGCGCGCCGCGTCGAGCCCCGTGAGCGCGCCATACACGAAGGTGAAGCCGCTGTCGTGGGCCAGCATCTGGTAGGACATGCCCTCCTGGTGGATGTCGAGCGTGCCGGCCGCGACCTCGTGCAGCGACGGCTTCCAGACATGGAACGGCCGGCTGTCGACCAGCGCGACCCGCCCCGGCCCTAGTTTGCGGCCGAGCTTGCAGGCCAGTTCGAGGCCGCCGGCCCCGCCGCCGACGATGACAATTCCCGCTTCTCCCGCTTTTTCCGTCTGCAAAAAATTTTCCCGATTGGTTCCGATTCCGTTGCCTTGGGCGTGCAAATGAAAAAAGCCCGGCAGCGCCGGGCCTTTCTAAAGTCTACCCCAAGCCGCGAAGAAGCGCCGGGGGCGACAGGGTGATGCCATTAATGCTTGCCGTTGCCATGGCCCTTGCCTTGCTTGTCGTGCTTGTCGTGCTTGTCGTGCTTGTCGTGCTTGTCGTGGCCGCGGTCGTGGCCACGGTCATCGCCGCGGTCATGGTCGTTGCCATGGCCCTTGCCTTTGCCGTTGCGCTCGCGGTACTGCGGCGCATAGCTGTTGTTGTACCAGTTGTCTTGCACGAAGTACACTTGCTGGCCGCATGCGTTGTACTTGCTGCAATGCTTCGACCATTTCTTGCGGTGGCCCGGCGGCACGCGCAGGTAAACCTGCTGCGGCTGCGACTGCACGTAACGGGTGCGCTCGACGATGATCGGCTGCTGGTTGTACACCACCGGTTGCTGGTTGTAGCCGCCCAGATCGATGCGTCCGTAAAACCCGGTGTTACCCAGCGGGATGCTCAAAATGTTCTGCGCGGCCACTGGGGCGATTGCTGCCGCGAACACGGCGGCGGCGAATATGATTTTTTTCATGATGTGCCTTTCTGGTTATTCTCTGGCGGCCCGGAGGCGTTAAGACCAATGCGAGCGCGTGCGCACCTCGCTTGACCATGGGACCGAGTTTAGCAGAGGAAACACACAGGTCTGTTCGTTGCCGCACACTTGTTGCAGGTGTTACCCATCTTTACATATTGCGGAACAGCGACATGAACGGTTGGCTCACGGTCAGCGTCTCGGGGCGCGTCTTGAGCCGGATCACGCCCCTGCCCGCGTCGTCGCGCGCGATCGAGGCGACCGCCTTGAGGTTGACGATGGTCGAGCGGTGGATCTGCTTGAAGATGTTGTGGTCGAGCACGTCGAGCAGCTCGCGGATCGGCTTGCGCAGCAGCGCCTCGCCCTCGGCCGTCATGACCACCGTGTACTTGCTGTCGGACTGGAAATAGGCGACATCGTCGACCATGATCAGGCGCGTCTCGCTGCCGGCGCTGGCGGTGAGCCACACCAGGGGCGGCGCGGCGCCGACGGCCGGCACCCGGCTGCCGAGCTGCTGCTGCAGCGCCTCGATCGCCGCCGCGTCGGCGGCGCTGCGCGCGCTGCGGCTGCGGATGCGCCCGATGCAGGCGTCGAGCCGGTCGCGCGTGACCGGCTTGAGCAGGTAGTCGAGCGCGCCGCGGTCGAAGGCGTCGATCGCGTACTGGTCGTAGGCGGTCACGAACACCACCTGGGTCTGGGGGCTGACGCCGGCCAGCGCCGCGGCCACCTCGAGCCCGGTCAGGCCCGGCATCCGGATGTCGAGGAAGGCCAGGTCGGGCTGGCGCCCGGCGATCGCCTCGAGCGCGGCGGCGCCGTCGTCGCAGGCGGCCACGATCTCGAGCTCGGGCCAGGCCTGGCCCAGCAGGGCGACCAGCGCCTCGCGCAGCAGGGCCTCGTCTTCGGCGATCACGCAGCTAGTCATGCTGGGCCCCCACCATCTGCACGAACGACGGCGCGCTGGTGTCGCCCTGCGCCGGCGGCCCCGCGTAGGGCACGGTGATGGTCGCCGCCACCCCGCTCGGGAAGTTGGCGACGATGGCGAACGAGGCCGACGGACCGTAGGCCAGGCGCAGCCGTTCGCGCACATTGTGCAGGCCGATGCCGGTGCCGCCGCCCTCGGCGCTGAAGCCGCGCCCGTCGTCGGCCACGGTCAGCGCCACCGAACCGTCGCTCGCGCGCGCCAGGATCCAGATGGTGCCGCCGCCCGACTTGGGCTCGAGCCCGTGCTTGATCGCGTTTTCGACCAGGGTTTGCAGCATCATGGTGGGGAACGGCACGGCCTTGAGGTTGTCGGGCACCTCGATCTGCAGGTTCAGGCGCGCGCCCATGCGGATGCGCAGGATGTCGAGGTAGGCGCGGGCCCGTTCGAGCTCCTCGCCCACGCTCGAGAGGGCGTCGTCGGTGCGCGGCAGCGAGTGGCGCAGGTACATGATCAGGTTGCCCAGCATCTCGTCGGCGCGGGCCGGGTCGCAGCGCGTGAGCAACTGCGCGCTGGCGAGCGTGTTGTACAGGAAGTGCGGCTCGACCTGGGCGTGCAGCAGGCTCAGCTTGGCGACGGTGAGCTCCTTCTCGGTCACGGTTTGCCGGGCCGAGGCTTTCTCGCAACGGCGCCGCTCGGCCACCCGGCGCGTCAATGCGCGTGTGATCGCCTCGGCGTTCTCGAGGTTGGTGCCATCGTCGACCAGGAACCAGTCGCTCCAGGCGGCGCGCTCGGGCTCGCAGATCAGCGTCACGCTGCCGGCCTCGCCGTTGGGCGTGACGGTCACCAGGATCTGGTTGCGGCGGGTCGCGAAGTAGCTCGCCAGCGCGGGCAGCGCGGCGCCGCTGTTGATGTACGGGTCGACCCGCTTGAGCTTGGCGCGCACCTGCAGGCTGTCGCGCGCGCTTTCGATCTGCTGCGCGCCGGGTAGTTCGCGGATGGCGGCATCGACCATGTCGAACGCCTCGCCCGCCTCGAACGGCACCTCGATCTGGCGCCGCTGGCGGTTCGACAGGGTGCTGCGGTTGACCTCGCCGGCGATCAGGCGCACCCGGCGCAGGTGCGAGAAGGCGCCGCTGACGACCACGCCGGCGGTGACCAGCCCGATCAGCACGAAGGGCCCGCCCTCGGGTTCGAACCAAGTGCGCAGGGTCTCGACGACCGCGAGGGTGAAGAAGAAAAACGCGATCCCCCAGGCGAGCGCAAGGCGAAAGAGGAAAAAGAAGCTGGTCATGAAAGGTCTCCGGTAGGGTGGGTATGCTTGAACTTTAGCAAGCCGCACCGCGCATCCGCGATGGTATCCGATGGAGTTGCACAAGGGCCGACGAAAGGGGGGCAAATCGGGATAAAACCACGAAAAACCCGGGAAAAACGGCCGATGCGGCCATTCCGGCCCCGCCGCCGGGCCGCCGCGGCCGGTCCGGGCGCGTTACAATGTCGCCTGTTAGATGTCGGGAAACAGGGCAGGACGATGCATTCAAAGTACGGGGACCGATGATGCGGCCCTTTTTCACGGGCTGCGCCGTGCTGGTCGGCGCGCTGATGGCCGCCGGCGCCGGCGCGGCGCCGCTCGTCCTCATGACCGAGGACTACCCGCCGTTCAATATGCGCGGCAAGGACGGCCGGGTCGCCGGCCTGTCGACCGACATCGTGCGCGCACTGATGCGCGACGCCGGCGAACCCTACTCGCTCGACCTGATGCCCTGGGCGCGCGCGATGGAGAAGGCGCGCGCGAGCCCCGGCCATTGCGTGTTCTCGATGTCGCGCCTGGAGAACCGCGAGAAGCTCTTTAGCTGGATCGGCCCGATCGCGATCAACGACTTCACCCTGTTCACCAAAGGCGCGGCCGGCACACGCCTGCGCTCACTCAAGCAGATCAAGGGCGCGCGCATCGGCAGCTACCTCGGCGACGGCGGCGTGGCCTATCTGCGCAACGAGGGCTTCAAGGTCGACGTGGCGCCGCGCGACGACCTCAACCCGCGCAAACTGCTGGTCGGGCGCATCGACTATTGGGCCACGGGCAAGCTGTCGGGCCAATACCTGCTAAACCATCAAAAAATCGACGGGGTGGTGCCGGTGCTCACCATGGAGCAAGGCAGCATGTACCTGGCCTGCCACCGCGCGCTGCCCGAGAAGCGCGTGCGCGCCATGAACGCGGCGCTGGTTCGGCTGCGCAAGAACGGCGGCGTGGCCCGGATCTACGCGCGCTACGGCTATACGCCCTAGTTCAGCCGGGGCTTTCTGGAATAGATTTGTTGACGTCATGTCAATGCGAGGAAGATGTATACGTGGCAGAAATCGAAACATGACAGAAATCGCGAACGGGATCTTGATCGAAAAGTTTCCAACGTCACCCTCGCGAATACGCACTGCCGTCAGCAATAATTCTATGGACATCGAATTTTTGAGAAAGATGTTTGCGTGGCAGACATCGCGAACTCTGTCTTGATCGAATATATAACCAACGTCATCCTCGCGAATGCGGGGACCCATACGGCGCCCGCCCGTACGCGGAGTTTGAACATTCAGGACCGGGTACTGTGCGTCCAAGCGCATTTTGCCGATGGCGCGCGCCACCGGCGCCGCCGCGCCGCCACCATGGCCCAACCGTCCACTTTACGCAACCGCCGGAGCCAGCCATGATCCTATCCGCCATCCGCCGCACCGCCCTCGCCTGCTGCCTGTTCGCCTTGGCCGCCTGTGAAGACAAGCACGAGCCCACCAAACCGACCGTCGGGCAAGCCTCCGCCGTCGCCGCGCTGGCCGCGCGCTGAGCCCGGGCCGGGCCGAATCGGCGATCGCTTCGTCCGGCCGGGCGCCGGACAGGGTAAACTGTCGCCTATTCCTCTTTCGCAGCAAGGCTCCCCCATGTCGTTTTCCGCCCTCGGTCTGATCGACCCACTCCAGCGCACGCTCGCCGAGCTTGGCTACACCACGCCGACGCCGGTGCAGGCCCAGGCCATCCCGGCCGTGCTCGCGGGGCGCGACCTGATGGCCGCGGCCCAGACCGGCACCGGCAAAACGGCCGGCTTCGCCCTGCCGCTGCTGCAACGGCTGACCATGGAGGGGCCGCAGGTGGCCGGCAACTGCGTGCGCGTGCTGGTGCTCGTGCCCACCCGCGAGCTGGCCGAGCAGGTGCACGAAAGCTTCCGCGCCTATGGCGCCGGACTGCCGCTGCGCACCTGCGTCGCCTACGGCGGGGTCAGCATCAACCCGCAGATGATGAAGCTGCGCAAGGGCCTCGACGTGCTCGTGGCCACCCCGGGGCGCCTGCTCGACCTGTACCGCCAGAACGCGGTCAAGTTCGACCAGTTGCAAACGCTGGTGCTCGACGAGGCCGACCGCATGCTCGACCTGGGCTTTTCGCGCGAGCTCGACGCCGTGTTCGCGGCGCTGCCGAAAAAACGCCAGACCCTGCTGTTCTCGGCAACCTTCTCCGACGCCATCCGCGCACTGGCGGCCAACATGCTGCGCAATCCGCTGAGCATCGAGGTCAGCCCGCGCAACACGACCGTCAAGACCATCCGCCAGTGGGTGGTGCCGGTCGACAAAAAGCGCAAGCCCGAGCTGTTCCTCCATCTGCTCAAGAAAAAGCGCTGGGGCCAGGTGCTGGTGTTCGTCAAGACGCGCAAGGGCGTCGACGTGCTGGTCGAGATCCTGCTCGCGCAGGGCATCAGCGCCGATTCGATCCACGGCGACAAGCCGCAGCCGGCGCGCCAGCGCGCGCTCGACCGCTTCAAGGCCGGCGAGGTCAAGATTTTGGTGGCCACCGACGTCGCCGCGCGCGGGCTCGACATCGACGACCTGCCGCAGGTGGTCAATTTCGACTTGCCGATCGTGGCCGAGGACTACATCCACCGCACCGGCCGCACCGGCCGCGCGGGCGCCTCGGGCCAGGCGGTGTCCCTGGTGTGCGCCGACGAGGTGCCGCTGCTGGCCGCGATCGAAATCCTCACGCGCCAGACGCTCGAGCGCGTCGAGGAGGCCGGCTTTGAACCCGAACACCGGGTGCCGGTGACCGACACCAGCGGCCAGGTCGTCAAAAAGCCGAAGAAACCCAAGAAGCCGAACCGGGCCAAATTCACGCCCGAGGTGTCCAATGTCGACGTGCGTTTTTTAAAATCGCGCTGAACCGGCATCGGACGCAATCTTTGGCGCGAACGCGCGCCGCCATCGCACAGGAGACATCGTGAAAGCTGTTCTGACAGGCCATACGCGCGGGCTTGGCGCCGCGATCGCGGAAGAATTGCTGGGGCGCGGAATCGCGGTGCTCGGGCTGGCCCGCCGCCACAACACCGAACTCGGCGCGCGCTTTCCGGCGACGCTTGCGCAAGTCGAACTCGACCTGACCGATTCCGCCGAGCTTGCGCGGTGGCTGGCGGGGCCGGCGCTGGCGCATTTCCTTGAAGGCGCCGAGACCGTACTGTTGATTAACAATGCGGGGATGGTGAAGCCGGTCGGGCCGCTCGGACGACTCGACATCGCGCAAATCGGCGCCGCGATCAGCCTCAATGTGGCGGCGCCGCTCATGCTCTCGAGCGCGTTCGTCGGGGCCAGCGGCGCGGCCGCCGACCGGCGCATCGTGCATGTTTCCAGCGGCGCCGGCAGAGGCGCGTATGCTGGCTGGGGCGGCTACTGCGCGGGCAAGGCGGCGTTGGACCACCACGCGCGCAGCGTGGCGCTCGACCGAACCCACGGCCTGCGCATCTGCAGCCTCGCGCCCGGCGTGATCGACACCGACATGCAGGCCAACCTGCGCGCCTGCTCGCTCGAGCAATTTCCCGACCGCGAAAAATTCGACCGGCTCAAGCGCGAAGGGGCTTTGAGCGCGCCCGCAGAAGGGGCGCTGCGGCTGGTGGACTATCTGCTAAGCGACAAATTCGGACGTGAGGCGGTCGCCGATTTGCGCGGCTAGGTTTTTCGTTGGGAGCATTTTTTCCCTGTGTTCGAGCTGTCCATCCCGCCCCTGCTTGCGCATGGTCCTGCAATCACTGTGCCACAGTTCGAGGAGGTTTCCCTCGTGTCGGCATCGAAGCGTTTCGATAGTGTTGATACGATTGTCATGGCAAACTCATCGGCGGCAAAATGTTAACAACGATCTCGCCAGTTTCGTCGTCCCTGCTTAGCGTGTACGGAACGTGAACATAAGAGTGACTAAAGTCCTTTGTATTCCGCGTTATCAGCTTCCGGCCTGTATATCTTGCGGTGGCGGCAACAATTGCGTCCGGCGATTTTAGTACTTTCGCCCCATCGCCGCGGGCAGCCCGACGCATCGCCGCCGCTTCATCCGCGATGACGTCATCAAGCTCGTACACAGTGTACTGCGACATAAAATCGCGCATTTCTCGCAACTCGTCCGGTTCCGCCCCGGACAAAACCTCCAGCCAAGTCACGGTAGTGATTGCCGCATCCGCATATCGCTCCAATTCCACCGTCGCTTCCTTAATCCCAGCGAAGTGATCGATAAGGATATTCGTGTCGAACAGGACGCTCACCATTCTAAGCGTTGCTTCACTTGATACTGGATGCCGTCGATGTTGCGATCCTTCCAGATACCTGAGGTACTGGCACTAAGTCGTTTACGTTCGACCAGGGACACTGATGGATGCGGCTCGGCTGTTACTGAAACGCTTTTGCCCGCGCTCCCTACTTTCACACTATGGGGTGAGCGAAGCACGCCTTGCTCGCGAACATACTGCGTGATTGCCGCACGTACTATTTCCAAAGGCGCACGGCCATCCTCCTCAGACAGTGTAGTCACGGCTGCCATTAGCCTATCGTCCACTTCTATTGTCATTTGAGCCATGGCACACCTCACGAAAATGATGTTTGAGGTAGTTTATAGCATCTCGTGCGGACACTGCGCCCCGTGAAGGACAAAGGCAGCGCTGACAAAAAGTGAATGACTATCTGCTGGGGTGACCGTTTCGGACGCGAAGCGATAGCCGGCCTGCGCGCTGAGGGGGCCGTCCTTAGGGGCCGAAACCTGGTCAGCGCAACTGGCGCAGGATCTGGGCGATCGAATACGGCTTGGTGATCAACTGGAAATCGTCGATCCGCCCATGGCGCTCCTCGAGCGCCGGCGCGGCATAGCCCGACGCCAGGATGATCTTCAAATCCGGGAACAGCTGCCTTGCGGCATGCCCCAGTTCGATCCCGCTCATGCCCGGCATCATCACATCCGAAAACAGGATGTCGATCTTCGGCGTGCGCCGCAGGATTTCCAGCGCCTCGGCGCCATTGTTGGCCGCCAGCACCTCATAACCGAGCGTGCGGAACAATTCCACCGCCATGCCAAGCACATCCTCCTGGTCGTCGACCACGAGCGCCTTCTCGCGCGCCGCCTCCACGGCCGTTCCCTCGGCGTCCGCGGCGAGCGCGGGGAAATACAGCGAGACCGTCGTGCCCGCGCCGGGGCGCGAGGTGATCGCAAGGTCGCCGCCAGACTGCTGCACCAGGCCGTACACCTGGCTCAGGCCAAGGCCGGTCCCCTTGCCGACCGGCTTGGTGTTGAAGAACGGCTCGACCGCCCGCGCCAGCACCTCGCTGCCCATCCCCTCCCCCGTGTCGTCGATGCTCAGCGCGACATAGGTGCCGGCCGGCAGCGTTCCGACCTGCCCGGCGGACAGTTCGGCCAGCGTGGTGCGCAATGTTATGCGCCCGTCGTCGGGGGTCGCGTCGCCTGCGTTGACGATCAGGTTCAAGATGGCCGCCTCCACCTGCGCGGCGTCGACCAGCACCATCGGCAAGCCCTCGGCCAGCCGCATGTCGAATGCGACGCAAGCGCGCACGGCGCGGCGCAGCACGGCCTCGAAAGCGCCGATGACGTCGTTTAGCTTGTGATTCTCCTGCTTCAGCGGCTGCTGCCGGGCGAAGGTCAGCAACTGCTGGGTCAGCAAGGCGCCGCGCGCCACGGCCCGTTCCATCGACTCGAGCACGCGCCCTTCGTCCTGGTCGGCGAGCCGGTAGCGCAGCACGCTCAGGCCGTTCGATATCACGCTGAGCAGGTTGTTGAAGTCGTGCGCGACGCCGCCCGTCAGCTTGCCGATCGCCTCCAGCTTTTGCGACTGGAACAGCGCCTCCTTGGCCTTTTCGAGCGCTTTCGCGGCGAGCATGCGTTCGGTGATGTGGCGTGTGACCTTGGCAAAGCCGATCAACTCGCCGAGCTGGTCGCGGATCGGGTCGATGACCACATGGGCCCAGAAGCGGCTGCCATCCTTGCGCCGGCGCCATCCTTCGTTTTCGAAACGCCCTTCGCGCAAGGCCTTGGCCAACGCCGCCATCGGCAGGCCGGCGGCCACGTCCTCCTCGGTGTAGAAGCGGGAG
>NZ_PXWF02000277.1 GCF_003011895.2 Massilia glaciei
CGCCGCCATCGGCAGGCCGGCGGCCACGTCCTCCTCGGTGTAGAAGCGGGAGAAATGGGTGCCGATCACCTCGTGCTGCTCAAACCCCTTGATGTGGCGCGCGCCGGCGTTCCAGTTCGTGATGATGCCCTCGGGCGACAACATGTAGATGGCGTAGTCGGTCACCCCCTGCACCAACAGCCGGAACCGCTCCTCGCTCGCATGCAAGGCCTCGGACGAGCGTTTCTTCTCGGTGATGTCGCGCGTGATTTTCGCGAAGCCGACCAGGGTGCCGTCGGGCTCGCGGATCGGGTCGATGACGACGCTGGCCCAGAACAGGGAGCCGTCCTTGCGCACGCGCCAGCCCTCGTCCTCGAACCGGCCCTCGGTCCGCGCGATCGACAATGCGCGTTCGGGCAGGTGCCGGCCCTGGTCCGCAGGCGTGTAGAAGCGGGAAAAATGGCGGCCGATTATCTCTTCGCCGCTATACCCCTTGAACCGTTGCGCACCGGCGTTCCAGCTGCTGACGATGCCTTGCGGCGAGAGCATGTAGATCGCGTAGTCGGTCACGCTGTCGACAAACAGCCGGAAGCGGTTGTCGTCGACGGCGGGGAAGGGAAAGCTTTCTGGGTCGGTCATGCGTGGGGTTCCGTTGTCGTTGAGTGGTTGCCCATTGCTGGCAAATCGGCAAAGCCATGACTATAACTCAACAACCATGGGCCGCCCCCGCACGCTTAGAACGGTAGAGCCAATCACCGCATATCCAACGGTGGCAGCCGGCGCCGCCTCCGGCCCGACCTGACGCAGCGCGGGCGGCCAGGGTCGGCCATCCCGGAAGTATTGAGGAAAGCAGGCGAAATTTTCGCCAAACATGCTTCAGTAAAAACACCGGATCGCATGCACGCCTTTGAAGCTACCCTGTTCATCTGCCGCGCACCGGCGATGCGCCGGCGCCCCGCCCGCCTAACCCTGCCCCGAAAACGCGAGTTGCGCGTCGAGCTGCTTTTCGCGCGCGCCCAGGCCCTTGCGGTAGCGCGCGCCCAGGCGCTCGCCGTGCCACTGCCCCAGCACCAGCATCAGCCGCATGGCCCAGCCGCCCGGTTCGGCGCGGCGCGCCAGCGGCCGCAGGGGCGCCGCCCACAGCGGCAGCTCGCGCCCGGCCGTGTCGTCGAGCGAGGCGAACACGCTGCCCCGCCCCGCCAGCGCGAGGAACGCGAGGTCGGCGCGGCGCCCGTCGCCGTGTTCG
>NZ_PXWF02000278.1 GCF_003011895.2 Massilia glaciei
GGTGACGCGCGGAGGCAGGCATTTCGCCCCGCGGCGCGTACCCCACGCCGGCGATGTCGATGACGCGCCCACCTGGGAACCACAATGCGCTGACGGTCATTTCGTTGCGCGTGAGCGTGCCGGTCTTGTCGCTGCAAATGACCGTGATCGCCCCCAGTGTCTCAACGGCGGAGAGGCGGCGCATGACCGCCCCGCGTGCGGCCATGCGTAGCATGCCGACCGCGAGCGCGATCGTCATCGCCACCGGCAACCCTTCAGGGATCACCGAAACGACCTGGCTGATCGCCACCATCAGCAACTCGGACAATGGCACGCCGCGCGCCAGGCCGAGCGCCATCACGGCCAGGAACAGCGCGATGGAGGCGCCCACAAGGTAGCGGCCGAATTGGGCGATGCGGTCCTCGAGCGGTGTCCTCGGTTCCTCGGCACCTTCGGTCATGCGCGCGATGCCTCCCACTTCGGTGTGGATGCCGGTGGCGGTGACCAGCGCGCGCGCCCGCCCGGCGCTGATGTAAGTCCCGGAAAAAACCATGTTGTGTCGATCCGCGAGAGCGCACGCTTCCGGCAGGGCCGCGATATTTTTCGACACCGGGACCGATTCGCCAGTGAGCGTGGCCTCGGCCACGCTCAGCGCGGCCGCGTCGATCAGACGGGCGTCGGCGCCGACCGCATCGCCGGCGGCAAGCAACAGTATGTCGCCGGGGACCAGCTGCAGCGCCGCCAGGACCCGCTCGCCGCCATCGCGCAGCACGCGCACGCGCAACGCCGACAACTTGCGCAGCGCGGCCATCGAGCGTTCGGCGCGTCCCTCCTGGTAGGTGCCGATCAGGGCGTTGGCCAGGACCACGTCCAAAATGACGGCGGCGTCGCCCCAATGGCCCGTGGCGGCCGCCAGCGCCGCGGCGACGAACAGGATATAGATCAACGGACTTTGAAACTGACGCAGCAGGAGCGCGAGATGCGAACGCCTGGCGCCCTCCGGCAACGCGTTCGGACCGTGCTCGATCACGCGCCTGGCGGCCTCCTGCGACGACAAGCCCGCCGCCGCGTCGCTGTCGAGGCGCAAGATGGCGGCGTCCACTTCGAGGGCGTGCCAGGGCCGCGCCAGCGTCGGCATCGGCGCGCTCATGGCGTCGCGTGCCGTGGCCGCCGGAACGCGGGCGCGTGAGCCAAATTCGCGGACGAAATTTGCGGCACGGCCGGCGTGAACGGTTCCGGGCGGATCGCCCGTATCGCGGAAACTTCCATTGAAGGATCTACTTTCGTTTCTTGCTTCGACGGCAACAGCGGCGCCATTCGAGGATGTGGCGCCAGGCGCGACGCATCAGGCGGCCGGATGCCGGGACTGCGCGACGAGCAAGGCGCGCTCCAGAGAGTCTATCCGGCGCAGCAAGGCCATCGCCAACGCGAGACCGTTGCGATCGAGCTCAAAATCATCCCTCAGCCTGCGCGCCCGCCTCACCGTGACCACATGCAGGAGGTGGAAGGAACGCGCTGGCGCCGCCGGGGCGGGGTCCATCAGGCCATTTTCGACAAGATCCTCGATCTCCTCGAGCGACAAACCCGACACTTCGACCAGATGCTCGATCGAACAGACGGCGGTCTCGTCCAGGCTCTCCGCCTGCGTCACCTGCAAGGTCATTTTTCCATCTCCTTATGCGGGAAGTGTGGCCGCGCTTGATAGTCGGATGCCGCTTCCAATTGTTGGTAAAGGGCGCGCTCGGCATCGCTCACCGTGGACGGCACCTTGATGACGATGACGGCGTACAGCGCGCCGACGCCGCCATCGGGTGCGCGCAAACCGCGTTTGGGCAGGCGCAATCGCTGCCCCCCGGTGGAGCCCGCCCTGACATTGAGCTCGACCGGGCCATCGAGCGTCGGCACCCGGATGACAGCCCCGAGCACCGCCTCCCACGGCGCCAGCGGAAGATCCATATACAAGTCGCGGCCGTCGACGCGGTACAGGGGGTGGGGCGTCAATGCGAGCGCGACATACAAATCACCCGCCTGGGCGCCATGCATGCCGGGACCGCCCTTGCCTGCCAGGCGCAGCCGCTGACCATCGGTGGCGCCGACCGGCACCACAATGCGAAAAGTGCGGCCGGCCAGGTTCGGCCCTCCCTGGGTGTCGACCCCGGGGAGGTTCGCGCGCACCTCAATTTCACCACCGCCATGGATCTGCTCGAGCGAGACGGCGGCGCTGATCTCGAAATCCTGGCCGCGGGCGGGGGATGGCCGGCGCGCCTCGCCGCTGCGGGCTGAACGACCGAACGCGGCGAACAGGTCGCCAAGGTCGACATCGTCGAAGCCGCCCCCATTCGGATTGGCATCGTTTCGCCATCCCGGTGGCGGAGTGAAATCCGCGCCCGTTGGCGCTTTGCCGAGCTGGTCGTAGGCCAAACGCCTCTCAGGGTCCTTCAACACCGCATACGCCGCGCCGATCTCCTGGAATTTTTCCTTGCCAAGGGCATCCTTGGATATGTCAGGGTGGTACTGGTGAGCCAACTTGCGGTATGCCTGCTTGATCTCGCCGGCGCTCGCCGTGCGCTCGACGCCCATGGTCTGGTAATGGTCCTTGTGTTTCACGTTGCTCCTGAAGATGTGAGGAACCGAAAAATATAACTTGAACAGCTGGCCGATTGCAGACGAGATGCCAGGCGAGGCGAAAAGCACGCCGTGTGGCAAGCCACACAAGTGATTTTCGACGTCGCATGGCGCTCGTATGCAAGATGGGAAATGTTCAAGTTATTTTTGCTCGGTGACTAAGCATGCGTCGCCGGGAAAATGGCTTGAACCGGATTGGACTCCACCCGGTGGGGCGTTGATTGACGGTCTTCAGCTTACGGACGCTGCAATGAGGAAACGTTGATGCACATCAAAATTGCCCTTTTCCCCGCGCAGGCGCAAGAATCCTTGCATGTGATGGGTTCGGCTGTGAAAAAGTTCGAGGAAGCGAACAGTCGCCGCGCGATGCGCGCCAGCGCATCGACCATAGACCGCATCGCGGGGGACGCCGAGGCGCGCGCGGGGCTCCCGTTCCGTTAGGAAATCTTCATCCGCACGAAGCCGCCGGGGCGTGTATAGTGCAACGAAAGACAGGAAGCGACATGCACAGCGTATTACGAGACAACAAGTACGCTGACGCGGCCCTCATCGCGCGCTACGAATCGGCCGGCACGTTCTGTGGACAGCTTGCCATCGCCTTGGGATTGGCGTCCCTGGTCGGTTGGGCCGCCGGCGTCGCCACACTGGTCCCCGGATGGTTGGCGATGCGGCCCGGTGCCGCGCTTTGCCTCGTGTTGGCCGGAACCTCATTGTTCGCCGCCCGAAAATCACGGTCGGATCGGCGCTGGCGTCTCGTCCAGCTTGCGTCGGCAACGATCGTCTCCGCCGTCGGGCTCGCTACGCTTGTGGAATCTGGCCTGGGCCCGCGGTTCGGGACCGGCCAGTTCCTGCGCGCCGGCCCCGCCCTACCCGATCATCCCTTGTTTCACGGCGCGATGGCGGTCGCGACGGCGACAAATTTCATGCTGCTGGGGGCCGCCGTGGCCATCCTCGACACCCGCGCGCGCCGGCTCGCGCAACTGCTGGCATTGCTTGCGATGGGCATCGCGACCTTGGCCTTGCTGGGCCACGCCTACGGCGTCAGCGCGCTCCATGCGCTGCGCTTCTTCTCCACGATGACGCCGCACGCGGCGATTGGCGCCGTGCTCGTCGGCGCGGGCGCTCTGCTGGTCCGCCCCGCCCATGGCGTGGTCGCTGTGCTGGTCAGCGGCACCGTCGGCGGCGTGCTCGCGCGGCGCTTGCTGCCACTCGCGTTTGCCATTCCATTCGTACTTGGCTGGCTGCGGATCGAGGGGGAACGGCGCGCATTCTACGACTCGCGCTTCGGCGTGGCCCTGACATCGTTGGCCTATATGATCCTTTTCAGCCTGTTTGTCTGGCGCACCGCCGAAGCCCTGCGGCGCAGCGATGATCTGCGACTGGACGCGGAGCACACCAAGCAACTCAACCAGGCCCAGATGAGCGGTCTGATCGAATCGGCCATGGACGCGATCGTCATGCTCGACAACGCGCAGCGCATCATCGTTTTCAATCCGGCGGCGGAAAAAATGTTCGGCTGCGCGCGCGCCGACATTCTCGGCAGTCCGCTCAGCAAACTCTTGCCGCAGCGGTTCCACACGGCCCACGACGCCCAGTTGCGCGCCTTCGGGGCCTCAGGGTCGCCCTCGCGCCGCATGGGCGGTTTGGGATCGGTCACGGCAATGCGCGCCGATGGAACGGAATTTCCCGCCGAGGCGTCGATCTCCCAATTCGATCTTGGGCAAGGCATCTGCTACACGGCGATCGTGCGCGACATAACCGAACGCATGCGCATCGAACGCGAGCTCCATGCCAGCGAGCGGCGTGAACGCGATCGCTCACAGGAACTGAGCAACTTGCTCTTTGCGGTTCCCGCCGCGGTGTGCATCGCGCATGACGCGCAGTTGGTCGACGTGACGGGAAACCAATTGTATGATCGCTGGTTCCGCGACTTCGACGCTGGCACGCCCCACCAGCTTGGCGCGAACCCGGATGCCGCGCCGCCCGAAGGCCAGCATCAAGAGAGCGGCGCCATCCGCTCCGGGCAAGCGGCATTGCGACAGGCCGCCTCCGGTGTGGAAGTCCGCGACTATGAATTCCGGCATGCGCATCGCAATGGGACGGTCCGCTATCTCTTTGGAAATGCCATGCCCTTGTGGGACGAGCAGGGCAGCGCATGCGGGGCGATTTCCGCATTCGTCGACGTGACCGAGCTCAAGCTTTCAGAACTCGCGATGTTGTCAGTCACGGCCGGCAGTGTGGCGAAGTCGGACTACATCACCCACATGACACACGAGTTGCGCACCCCGCTGGGCACCATGCTGGGCTATGCCCAATTGCTGGAGGCGGGCACGCCATCACCGACCCAGCTCGTTGCGATAGAGCAAATAATCAAGGCGGGTTGGTATCTGCGCGACCTGATCACCGAGGTGCAGGACTTGGCGACAATTGAAGCCGATTCCGCCGGCTTGGCGTGCGAGTCAGTCTCCATCGACGCCCTGCTCGACGATCTGCGCGCCATGATTGAGCCGCTCCTGTCCAAATCGGGCCTATGCGTCACACTCGTTGGCACGACCGGCTTGGACATCCGCGCCAATCCGGTGCGGATCAAACAAGTGATGCTGAATCTTCTGTCGAACGCGATCAAATATAACCGCCTCGGCGGGAGCATCGATGTGTCGCGGGTGATGGACGGACAGGCGCAGGTGCGCATCGGAGTGCGCGACACCGGGCATGGGTTGACCCAGGAGGAATTGGCGAGCTTGTTTCAACCGTTCAACAGGCTCGGGCAGGAACGGGGCAAGGAGGTCGGCACCGGCGTCGGCCTGGTCGTGACAAAAAAACTTGTCGAGTCGATGGGGGGAACAATCGGCGCCGAGAGCGAGGTCGGATCCGGGTCTTTGTTCTGGTTTAACATGCCCGTTGCGGCAGAATCGGCGCGACCGGTCGCAAGCGCGTAGTGCGCAAGGCTTGCGGCGACCAGCCCGGCGTTCGCAGACGGGCTTTTTCGGGTTTGCTCGACAGCGTATTCAATGCCGGCCCGGGACCTTGCATCACATCAGATTCGAGGGCGTCTGCGCCACGTCGCCATGCGATTGCCATGTCCACTGCACCCGATTGACTTTTGCGGAAATTTTGGCGCCACCAGGTTGGGACGGAGTCGCTGTGCACACCGCATCCAAGAGGATCGGCCGGCTGGCGGGGCTCGCTGCGTTTGTGGCCCACATATTGCCAGACCTTTTAAAGATATGGCAAAGAACAGAAATTGCGTTATTCATAATATGGTCCTCGATTGAAGGGATGTCGGTTGCGTCAAGCAGCGGCACGTCCTTGCACGCACCCGGCAACACCGGGCCCTGCATGGCCGCGCCGAATAGCTTGCTTGGATGACCGTCATTGAGTTTCGATGGGAGCGGGACAGGCAATCTGTGCGGTAACACACGCAGTCGGGGCGACTCGATGCGATACATCTAACCAAGTCTTGGGTTTTTGATCTGGATCAAAAAATGAAGGACACGCGCGACCTAGCGAAGGTAGGCGGCGGCGCGTCGATGCGATCAGGACGGGCAAAAGGCCGGCGATCCACGACACCAAAACCTATTGCAACGGGATCAAGATCATGCCGTCGATGCTGGTGCCGTTGCCGGTGGTTGCGTCGAACTGGTGGGAGGTGCCGATCGGCAGCGGCTGTCGCAGCGCGGAGCAGTTGAAATTGACCGCGGCCGGCCATTGTTCATTTGGCGCGCACGTCCGCGAACGGGTCGAAAAAATATTTTTGATAGTCGAAATCGATTTTTTCCAACAATGGGTTGTCGAGCCTGAACACGCGCCGGTTGCCCAAGTCGACGAAGTCCAGGCTTTTTCTATAATTGGCGTTCCACGCTTTCTTCAGCGAGCCGTCGTCATAGGCGATCAAAATCCCTTCGTGGATGCGCTGCAAGCTCTTCTTGTTGGCTTTATTGGTAAAGAAAAATCTCGGCATCGGGTAGTGAATGACTAGCGTGCGGTCGTAGGTCAAGCCCCTCACATGTTTGTGGCTCTCCCATTCGTCGAGCATCTCGTTTGCGCCACGGCAGAACAGGTCGAAACGACTTGCCGCGACCATCTCGAACAGGCTTTCGTAGTTCTCAACGGCTATCACGTTGAATCCATTCTCGCCCAGGATCCGGATATCCGACCATGATGCGCCCTGGCCATGGCTGAATTTTTTCAGATTTTCGATCGTGCGGGTGTTTTCCAGCTTTTCGGTCATTGCCGCGCCCGCGAAACAAACACGGTAGCCGACGATGCCCAAGTCCACTGGAAACCGCACATAGTCCATGCCCATGTTGTCCGTAAAGCGGTCCTCGTAACTCGTTTTAATGAAGAAATTGGGCAGTATGTTATTGGCGATATGCTCGAACGTCCGTTTGTAATTCATCTTCGGGCGCACCGCAGCGTGTACGGGCCATACTTTTTGACTGTCTTTTCCAGCGCCAGTACCAACACCTCATTGTCATACCTAAAGCGGGTATCGGTATCGCTCTCGGCGGTGCGCAACGTGAAAACAGTCGCCTCATGCGCAAACGCGGGCGCGCCCACCATCGCCGTGCCGGGGCAAGCACCGGCCACGACAAGCCGGCAATACAATCGAAGTGCCTCCATCACAGCCCCGTCTATTTCCACGCTATTTCCACATTATGTGTCGGCTCCGGGCGCCCGCCCTTCCCCAGGAATCTTTACCGTGCGATTCGGCAATATTACCCCATATCGAGGTCCGCGCAAGCGCCCGGCGCGTGCGCGATGTCTTGACGTCCATGGTGGAACGCTCAATGGGCTGATTGATTGGCATGGCAGGCGGCGCCGAGGTTGACACGGTCCAACCAAAACTGAATACTCAACTGGAAAACCGATCAACAGAACGCCGGCTACGACCGGCCGCCGCAGCCTGGTTTCTTCCTTGGTGACGGCATGACGCCGTCGCCGAAGGCATCCGTTCAACCTTGATAGCGCATTCCGACATGACACCACCATTCTCCCTTTCCGCGCTCGCCGCGGGCGCGTTCGCCGCCGCCTTCACCACCAGCGCGGGCGCCGCCGAGCGCCTCACCGTCACCGCCAGCCACACGCTCGACATCGCCCGTCCCGCCGAAACCATCGCCATCCCCTGGGCCCGCGTGAACGAGGCGCTGCCGCACGCGCTGAACCAACAACTGGTCATCAAGGACGCCGCCGGGCGCGTGCTGCCATACCAGGTCACCAACCTGTCGCCGCTGGCCAAGGATCCCAAGTTTGTCGGCGCGGCCTACGGCGAACTGCTGTTCCAGCACGACTTCGCGCCGGGCCAGAAGCGCGCCGTCTTCACGATCGAGAAGGCCGGCGCCAGCGTGGCGCCCTTCCCGGCCAAGACCTATGCGCGCTTCGTGCAGGAGCGCCTCGACGACTTCGCCTGGGAAAACGACAAGCTGGCCCACCGCGCATACGGCCCGGCGCTCGGCGCCCCGGCCCCGGCTGGCGGCGACAAGGAAGTGCTGCAAACGAGCGGCATGGACATCTGGTTCAAGCGCGTGCCCTACCCGATCGTCGACCGCTGGTACAACATCGGCCACGACCACTACCATGTCGACCAGGGCGAGGGCATCGACATGTACAACGTCGGCACCACGCGCGGCGCGGGCGGCACCGGCATCTGGGACGGCAAAGCGCTCGCCGTCGGCACCAACTACAAGCAATGGAAGATCGTGACCAACGGCCCGGTGCGCACAGTCTTCGAGCTGAGCTACGATGCCTGGGACGCCTCCGGGGTCAAGGTGTCGGAGCTCAAGCGCTTCACCGTCGACGCCGGCCGCTATTTCGACCGCATCGACAGCACCTTCAGTTTCTCCGGCCCGGCCAAACTCACCGCTGCCGTGGGACTGCACAAGCGACCGAGCGACAAGGGCCAGGAGGTCAAGGTCGACTTCACCGAGAACCGTGCCGACGGCACCCTGGTGCAGTGGGTCACCCAAAGCAGCCTGGGCGATTTCGGCGTGGCCGTGATCGTTCCGCAGGAGGGCGCGGTGAACTTTGCCGCCGACGAGCGCAATGCGCTGGTGACGGCGCCGGTCGCCGCAGGCCGGGCGCTGAGCTACCACGTCGGCGCGGCCTGGACCCGCGGCAGCCCGTTCGCCACCCAGCGCGACTGGCAAAAGCACGTGGCCGAGGAAGCGGCGCGCCTGCGCGCACCGGTCAGCATCAGCCTGTCCGCCGCCGCACGCTGAAGCCGCCGCTGGAAGGTTCGCCCGTCTGCGCGGCGCCCGGGACGCGGCGTTGGGGATTCATCGCGATGAATCGCCAACGCCGCAACCGGATGCGGCCTTCGCCAAAGGATCGGCAACATGATCAGTTCCCGGCGACATATGCGGCGACAATGATTAAAACAACTCATTCATTCGGAGACACACCATGCGCATCCATCTCACCGCCCTGCTCTGCCTGTGCGCGACCCTCACGCTCAGTCTCGACGCCTCGGCCCAGATCGGGAAACGCTTCCCTTCCGAACGCAAGGTGGTCAAGGACCCGGTCACCGGGACCATGCTCACTTTCCTGACCAGCAAACCGCACGGCGATTCGAAGATCTATCCGACCCACCCGCAGTGGAGCTCGGACGGCAAGTGGGTCGTGTTCCGCTCGCGCATGGCCGGGGACGAGGCAATGGCGGTGAACGAGCAGACCGGCGACATCGTGCAGGTCACCGAAGGCGGCTACACCGGCATGCTCAACCTGGCGCGCAAGTCGATGAAGCTGTATTTCATGCGCCGCGCCGACGCCGGCCTGCAGGTCGTCGAGGCCGATCTTGGCCGCGTGCTGTCCGACAGCGCCAAGGGCAAGATGCTTTCCGCCGCCAGTTACCAGCGGGTGGCCGCCACCCTTCCCGCCTCGCTGCAGGCCGGCGGCGACCTCGCCCTCGACGCAGACGAGGAATGGGTCTACTTCAAGGTCGGCCAGGAGGAGGCGGCGCGGCACATGGCTCCCGGCGCTAAGGTCGAGCCGGCCTTCGGCCCGCGCAAAATGGGCGCAGGCCCCAACGGGATCGCGCGCCTGAACGTGCGCACCGGCGAGGTGCGGCACGTGGTGTCGGTGCCGTTCCAGATCGGCCACATCCAGGCCAACCTGTGGAACCCGGGCGAGCTCGTGTTCTGCTGGGAGACCGGCGGCAAGTCGCCGCAGCGCACTTGGACCGTGCTCGCCGACGGCAGCGGATTGCGTCCGTTGTATCCCGAGGCGTCGTACGAGTGGGTGACCCACGAAGCGGTCATTTCTAAGGACGAGGTGGCGATGGCCATCATGGGCCACCGCGCGATTCCCGGGGCCGCCTCCTCGGTTGCCGGCCCCGCGACCGGCGTCGGCGGCGCCAACCCCGGCCAGGACGACGGCTGGGGCCTGACCGGCACCCGCGAAAAGCCGACCGGCCTGGCGATCGTCAACCTGCGCACACGCCAGATGCGAATCGCCGGGCAGACCGAATCCGGCAGCGGCCTGTGGCACGTGCACGGTTCGAGCGACGGCCGCTTTGCGGTCGGGGACGATTTCAGCCGCAGTGTGTACCTGATCGACCGCAGCAACAGCGAAATGATGATGCTCACGACTGGCCACAAGACCACCGCCGCCGACCACCCGCACCCAACCTTCAGCGCGGACGGCACCCGCATCCAGATCCAGTCGGCCATGCTGTCGGAAGACGGCCGCTCGCTCAACATCGTCGTGGTGCCGGTGCCGGAGGCGTGGCTCAAACGGCCATCGCGGCCGTAACCCGGGGACCGCAGTCCTAAGGCCGCGCCGCCAAACGGCGTCGGTTTGGGATGGCGGAACCGTTGTTAAGCGGGCCCACGTGGAGAGCAGTCATGTCGATTCCATTCACGCGCCCGACGATGAACAAGATCCGGGTCAGCGGTTATTTCCGCGAGGGGGCGTGACGGGGATGTCCGCAAGCGCGATGGAAGGTAAGAGCGAGAGGTCTGCCAGCAGGATGAATCGTTTTTGTCCATCCTGGTTTAGCCGGGCCGTAGACGTCTGCTGGAGGGTTCTGTTGCCGCAAGCACTACTATCTCGGCCTTTGAACAGATTGAGCCTCAAGCGCGGATAAGCGCTAGCCCTCCTGGTGAAACTTGGCGGCCTCAATCGCTCGAAGGGCGTTTGCGCGGTCGCCGGCGGCGAGTTTGCAAACCCTTGCGTGTGAAACGCCACCACTTTGCTGCCGACAATCACACAATACATGCCCCCCAACATTTGCTGACCTTGAGCGACGCCGGTCCATTCAATCCTTGCCGCTGGTATCCCCCCGAGGGACTGTCGAGTGGGGCTGCCGCGATCTGCGGTCAGCCGTCCGCCCGCCAATAGCGTCAGCCACCGATGACCCCGCACGCAACGCGCGCACCGCCACCGCCAAGAGGCATCGGGTGGTCCGCGTGGTTGTCACCTCCCGCGTGGATCATCAACGCGCGATTGCGGACATCTGCCAGTTTCAACCGCGGCGCATGCACCGGGTTTGCGGCCGTTCCGTCAGCGCCCACGTACAGCGGCGGCAAGTCTCCCAGGTGGCCGTCACCCCAAGGCTCGCCATGCTGTTTCGTCCCTTTGGGATCCAAATGGCCGCCGGCGGCCAATGCCGGAACCAAGGCCCCGTCCTTTTTGGCGGGAGCACACGATGGCTTCTCGTGAACGTGGAAGCCGTGCAGTCCCGGGGGAAGCCCCTTCAGCGCGGGGTAGAACGCGAGGCCGTGAGGCGTCTCAACGATCCGAACGACTCCCACGGCGGCACCAACTCCTTCTTTCTCGGCCATGTTCAGGGGAACCGTTATTTCGGCGCTAAAAGCAGCGGCGCTGGCAAACAGACACGCGGCAGCAAACACGGTAGTTTTCATATGATTGATCCTTGAAATAAGACGGAGTTGACGAGTGAGGCAAGCGCATGAAAGGGCCTTCCCTGTCAATCGAAAGGGGAATCCATTCACAAGCTTTGCACTTTACCAGCAATCGACAACACCGCCCACCCGTTCCGTTGGCCGGCCGCCTGGGATCGCCCGGCGCCCTACCGCATCTCCAGATCGACCCCGCCGCGCACCGCGCGCAGCTTGACCAGTTTGACCGGCTCGAGCGCGTTGGCCGCCTTGCCGTCGCTCGTCACCGCCAGCGCGACCGTGTTCTCGCCGTTCGGGTTCAAGATACCCGGCGGGATCACGAAGGTGCGTTGCGGGCCGATGTGGGCGATGAATTGCCCCATGTTCCAGCCGTTCACGAAGATCAGCACCCGGTTCTCGCGCTCGGAGCGCGCTTTGCTGGTGTCTCCGAAAGACAGGGCGAGCTGGATGTCGTGCCCGCGCGGCAGGTCCAGCTTGAAGCGCGTGCGCAGCCAGAAGGTGCCGGGCGCCGGCGGCGCGTCGGTGATGCCGGCCGGCTTCCAGCCCCGGTCCGCCTGCGCCGCGTCGGCCACGGGCGACGGCAAATGCCATCCCTCGCGCTCGCCATACAGTCCGCCGTTGTTGATCGGGCCGCGCACGCGGTCGACCAGGTCCTCGCCGCCCTGGCGGCCCTGGATGCGCCATGCGATAGGCACGGCGAAACGCTGGCCGCCGCGCTGCGTGAGCGAGGCCGAGATCAGGCCGCGCGCCTCGCGGTGGAAGTCGTCGGCCATCAAGTTCCAGTTGTGCGAGTTGTTGCGCACCATGACGGCGATGACGTGTTCGCCGGGGGCCAGGTCGCCGAGCTGCAGCTTGATGCTGTCGGTCGTCTCCGGGAAGGAGCGTCCCACGTCGAGCTCGTGCTGGCCAGCGAAACGCCCGTCGATCCAGACCTGGATCATGCCCGCGCCGCCGGCGCCGTAGAACAGTTCGAGCGCACTGGCCTTGCCCCCGGTGGCGGTGAAGCGCCCCCGGTACCACACGTCGCCGTGGTGGAAACCGTAGTCGCTCATCGACAGCGTCGGCTGGCCGCGCTCCGGCATGGTCCAGGTCTGCGCGGCCGAGCGGCGGCGGTCGGCTTTGGCCCAGCCGCTGTCGTCGAAGCCGGGCGCGGCCTCGGGGCTGTCCATGCGCCGCTTCCAGGCCAGACGGCCGAACTCGGGCAGGCCCACAGCCTCGGGCCCCTTGACCGGGCCGGCGCGCGTGCTGCCGTCGGGCTGCCGCGTGAGGGCCAGCGGCTGGCCGTTGAAGCTGGCCGCCTCGAACGCCGGGCCCCATATCTCGATGTCGCCGTCCTCGCCGGCGTCGCCGCGCAGGGCCAGTTTGCCGGCGTCGATCGCGGCCGATCGCACCAGCGCCGCGGTCAGCTGCAGCGCCCTGCCGGCGCCGGTCTCCTGGGTCCAGAAGCGCATGCTGGTTTTTTCGTCGGCCAGCAGCAGCAGCATTGGCGCGCGGCCGCCGCCCGAGATGCGCGCCCGTGCCAGCCCGTCGTGCACGTAGTTCAGGACCAGGTCCCCTTTGTCCGCGTCCCAGCGCGACTTGACCCGCCCCGCCAACACCTCGACGGTGGGCGCGCCGGCGTAGCGCAGCACGGTCTCGCCCTCGACCAGGTCACGCCCGTGCAAAAGGACGATGTCGCGTTCCCCGTCGCGCAGGTGGGTCTGCAGCTCCGAGGTCGAATACACCAGGCGCTGGCGCTCCATGTCGTAGGATGCCAGCAGCATGTGCGCATCCTGGCCGCGCAGGCGCGAGGCGATCGTGTACTGGCCGTCGCGCGTGGCCAGTTGCACGCTGAAGCGCTCCTCGCCCTTGCCGTCGCCCGGATTGTGGGCCGCCAACAGCACGTGGGTGCCGAGCCGCCGGTTGACGTTGTGGTAGATCTTGACCTTGCCGGAGGCAGGCGCCAGCTCCGGGCCCTTGTCCATCTCGGCGAGCACCTGTTCGGCCGCTTGCACGAACATCCCCTGCTGCTTGAGCGCATAGGCCTTGGGACGCAGCCCGCGGTCTTCCGAGATGGCGGCGCCGTAGTCGTACGAGGTGTACACGACCGGCCCGCCCAGCCAGCCCCACGAGGTGCCGCCGAAGGTCATGTAGACGTTGTGGATCGTGATCCGGTTGATCAGGTTGGTGCCGTAGAAGACCCGCTGGTAGCCCTTGCCCTGGCGCTCGGCGGTGCAGTTGTAGGTGCCGTTCGAGCCCCAGTAGTCGAACCAGCCGCCGCCCACCTCGGCCACGAATCCCGGCGTGCCGGGCGAGGACAGCGCCCCGGCCTTGGGCCCGGCGCTGCCATACATGCCCCAGTCCGGGGCCTTGTTCGCGCCCGACGGATTGGCATGCACGTCGCAGCTGCCGCCGGGGTAGCCGTCGAACGCATACAGGTCGGTCGGCCCGGGATTGGCCCACGGCGCGGTCGAGCCTTTCGGCGTCCAGTCCGGCAGCCGTCCGGCCGAGTTGTGGAAGAACGGCACGCTGATGCCGTCGGCGCGCGCCTTGCGCGCCAGGTGCTCCATCTGGCGCACGTGCTTTGGTTCGACCTTGCCCAGTTCGTTCTCGAGCTGGTAGGCGATCACGTTGCCGCCGCCATCGGTGATCTGGTGGCGGGCGATGATCGCGTTCACCTGCGTCATCCACTCGTCGACCGCTGCAAGATAGACCGGGTCGTCGGTGCGCGCCTCGGCGCTGTTGCGGAACATCCAGCCGGGATAGCCGCCGCCGCTCAGTTCCGAATTGATGTACGGGCCGGTGCGCGCGATCACGTACATGCCCTCCTCCTTGGCCATCTGCAGCGCGCGCTCGACGTTGCGCACGCCCGAAAAATCGTACACGCCCGGCGCCGGCGAATGGTAGCCCCAGTCGAAATAGAAGGCCACGCCGTTGAAGCCGAGCGCCTTCATCTTCTGGATCACGTCGCGCCAGAGCGCGGGATTGGGCAGCCGGAACGGATGGATCTCGCCCGACCAGACCACCACCCGCTTGCCGTCGACCTTGAGCGAATACCGGTCCCAGGCGACCGCTTGCGGGCGGCCCTTGGGCGCGGTGGCGGCGGCCAGCGCCGCCGGTTCGACCGCCATCGCCCCGAAGCCCGATGCCATGGCCGCCGTGCCGCTCAGGCGACGTTTCGCGCTCCAGCTGCGCCCGCCGTCGCGGCTGTCCGCGTACCACGCGCGCTCGCCGCCCGCGGCGCCGGTCCCGCTGGCGCTCTGGCTGGCATACAAGCGCAAGGCGCCACCGCCGAGATCGAGCAGCGAGCGCGGCATGGCGCCCTCGCCCATGCCTTTCAAATCGGCCTGGGCGTCGATGCGCCACGGTCCCGACAGCGATGGCGCGCGCGCCAGCACCAGGCGGTTGCCGTTTTCCTGGCGCGCCACCGCCACATAGTCGCCATCGGTTGCGAGGACGACCGTGTCGGCATAGCCGCCATCGAGTCCGGGCATCGGGGCCGCGCCGGGCCAGCGCGCCAGCTCCGCGTCCGGCGTGACGACGTACGCACCGTGCCCGCCGCCGGAGCCGGGAACGGGCAATGTCACAACCAGCTTGTGGCGGCCGTAGCGGTCGCGCAGCCATTGCGGCGACCGCGCCGGGCCGGTGCCGGCCGCCAGGCGCACGTCGCGCACGAACTCCCAGCGGCGCAGGTCGGCCGAGCGTGCCAGGCCGACACCGCCGCCGGGCAAGCCGTTGGCGTAGGCCAGGTAGTAGCTGCCGTCGGCGTGGCGCATGAGCGAGGGATCGGTGAGCGTGCCCGATGGCGGCGACCAGACCTCGGAAGCGAGCGAGATGAAGTCGGCGCCGTCGCGCGAGAGCAGCATGCTCAGTTGGCCGGCGGCGCCCGCGGTGAGCGCCGGCATCAGCACGGTGCGCACGGTCGTCGGGGCGGCCTGGGTGCCGGTGGCCGCGGCATGCACCCCGGAGCCCTGGGGAATGCCCAGCTCCTGTGCTTGCGCGACGCCCGCCAGGCTGGCTGCCGCGCCAAGCGCGCAGGCGAGGATGCGCCGGGCGTGAGCCTTGGGGGAAGGGAGGGTGCTGCTGATAAGGCGGTGCCACATCATGCGTAATTCCTTTGAGCCGGGTCGCAGACGAGGTCCTCGGCCCATTGGGTAAATACAGGGGCGCCGTCGGCCCGCGTGAATCGCGGCGGCGGACGGCGTCCATCCATTGTTCCGCATACGCAAGCGGCTGTGGGCGCTCCCGTCCAATCACTCAACATCGTGAGCGTTCGCCGCGCGCGCGTTGACACCCGCGCTGAATAAGACGGTAATGGCGCTGTGCGCCCGCGTCCGGATTTTGGGCGGGCGCGGCGATCGCACACCTTTTCCCGGCAGGCGCCATTGGACGAGTTTAATGCCCAAAAATAACATATGCTAATGTATTAGCTCCGAGTCGGCCTTTGGGCGCAGCAAGAAATCCGAAGCGTCGGGAGCCCGGTCAACTGGCCCACGCTGTCGTCAACTCTATTCGAAAGACATATGGAAGCTCCCATCTACTCACGCCGCACGTTTCTGCAATCGGCGGTCGCGACCTCCCTGCTCGCACAGTTCCCCGCTATCGCGCACGGCGCGACCGCCAACGCGGCGCCCGGCGCCGCGCCGGCTGCGAAACTGACCGCGCTGCGCTGGCTCGATCGAAAGCCGGCGCGCTTCGAAGGGGCGACCTTCGGCGTGCCATGGCCGCGCGGACAGGTGCGGCTGCCAGCCGGCAAGCAACTCCAGTTCAAGCTGGCCGGGGCCGAAGCCGCCCTGCCCGTTCAATCCTGGCCGATGGCCTATTGGCCCGATGGCTCGGTGAAATGGACCGCGCACGCCGTCGCGGGCGGCGCGCCGGCCACCGACTGGCGGTTGGAGAATGGCGCGCCGCCGGACGGCAAGATGTCGGTGCGCCGGACGGCGGCGCAGGTGGAGGTATCGGCGGGCGAGCTGGTCTGGACCGTGCCCACGAGCGGGCAATACCTGGTCGCCAAGGCCGTGCGCTCCGGCCGCGTCGTCATGCAGGAGCTCAAGCTGGTCGCGCTGCGCCAGGATGGCGCCGACAGGGAGACCGAAGGCGGCGTGACGCGCCAGGCCTTCTTCAGCAAGATCACCAAGGTCACGGTCGAACAGCGCGGGCCCGTGCGCGCCGTGCTCAAGCTCGATGGCGTGCATGCCGCGCAGGGGCGCGAATGGCTGCCGTTCTCGGTGCGCCTGTATTTCTACGCCGGTTCCGAGAGCGTGCGCGTGGTCCATTCCTTCATCTACGACGGCGACCCGGCCAAGGACTTCATCGGCGGCCTTGGCGTGAGCGCCAGGGTGCCGATGCGCGAGGCCACGCACGACCGCCATGTCCGCTTCTCGGGCGAGGACATGGGCGTGTGGGGCGAGGCGGTGCGGCCCATCACCGGCTTGCGCCGCGATCCGGGGCAGGCGTTCAGGGACGCCCAGGTGGCCGGCAAGGCGCTGCCGCCGCTGGCGGGCATGGCGCAAACGGTGCGCGACGGCCTGAAATGGATACCTGAGTGGGGCGACTTCTCGCTCGCGCACATGAGCGCCGACGGATTCACGATCAAGAAGCGCACGCAGTCGGGCGAGGCATGGATCGACTCCAACGGCGGCACTCGGACCAAGGGTTTGGTGTACGCGGGCGGCGCCTCCGGCGGCGTGGCGCTGGGCTTGAAGGACTTCTGGCAGCGCGCGCCCGTGCGCCTCGACGTGCGCGGGGCGGCCGGCGAACTTGCCGAAATCACCGCCTGGCTCTGGTCGCCATCGGCGCCCGCGATGGATATGCGCTCCTACCGCGCGGCCGGCGAGATGGACACCCACGAGGAGCAGATCGAGGGATTGAACATCACCTACGAGGACTACGAGGCGGGCTGGGACTCGGCCCAAGGCGTGGCGCGCACCTCCGAGCTGCAGCTGTGGGTGCTGGCCGCCACGCCATCGCACCAAGATTTTTCCCACATGGCCGAGCAGGTCGCCAATCCGGCCCGGCTGACGCTGTCGCCGCAGCGCATCCACCAGTG
Source organism: Massilia glaciei (assembly GCF_003011895.2). Classification (GTDB taxonomy): domain Bacteria; phylum Pseudomonadota; class Gammaproteobacteria; order Burkholderiales; family Burkholderiaceae_D; genus Telluria_A; species Telluria_A glaciei. The sequence goes on from NZ_PXWF02000278.1 coordinate 17,491, forward strand.
CGGCGTGTTCGGCGACTGGGACCCGGTCGACACGGCCAGCCCGGCGCGCAGGCTGCTCGAAGAGCGGCTGGCGCTGCAGCTGGACCAGTACCTCAGGGAGGTCGAGCAGCACCGCTGGTACGGCTTCTGGCACTACGGCGACGTGATGCACGCCTACGACAACGACCGCCACATGTGGCGCTACGACATCGGCGGCTACGCCTGGGACAACTCGGAACTGTCGACCGACCTGTGGCTGTGGTACAGCTATCTGCGCACGGGACGGGCCGACATTTTCAAGCTGGCCGAGGCCATGACGCGCCACACCGGCGAGGTCGACGTGTACCACCTGGGCCGGTTCAAAGGCTTCGGCACGCGCCACGGCGTGCAGCACTGGTCCGATTCGTCCAAGCAGCCGCGCGTGTCGAACGCGGCCTACCGCCGCATCTTTTTCTACCTCACGGCCGACGAGCGGGCCGGAGACCTGATGCGCGAACTGCTCGAGTCGGATGCCGACCTGCACCAGGTCGACATCTCGCGCAAGCTCAAGCCGGACCCGGCCCGCCAGGGCGCGCAGCCCGGCTTGGTCGGGGCGTCGTTCGGCACCGTCTGGGGCTCGCTGGTCGCCGCCTGGCTGACCGAGTGGGAACGCACCGGCGAGGTGCGCTGGCGCGACAAGGTCGTCAACGGCATGCAGAGCATCGCCGCGCTGCGGCAGGGGTGGTTCGCCTCGAGCGCGCCGTACGACCACAGGACCGGCAAGTTCTCCGGGCCCGGCGACCAAGCCAAGTTCTCCAACCTCAATGGCGTCTTCGGCGTCGTGGAGATGAATTCTGAACTACTCACGCTGGTCGACGTGCCGGCCTACCGCAAGACGTGGCTGCAGTACTGCCGCACCTACAACGCGCCCGCAGGCGATCTGGTCGCGCTGTTCGGCAAAAATTTGGGCGGGCGCGCCATGAGCGAGACCAATTCGCGGATGACGGCCTATGCCGCCCACCACGAACGCGACGGCGCGCTGGCGCTGCGCGCCTGGCGCGAGTTTTTCGACTCCGACACACTGCGGGGCACGCGCGGGGCGCCGCGTCGGGTCGACGGCGCGCACACGATCCGCCCCCTCGCTGAGCAGCGCTCGATCAGCAGCAACCATTCGGCGCAATGGGGGCTGGCGGCGATCCAGAACATGGCGCTTGCAGGCGACAGCTTGGACGAGGCGGCCAAGGCCGCCGGCCTGGTCCCATAACCCGGTCGATGGTGCCGATGGTGCCGGGATCGCCGGATCGCCGAGCACGGCGCGCCGGCGGCTTGCCGGCCGTCCGCACGTCGATCGGCGGATTGCTCAACTTCTTGCGCAACAAATTGCTCAGTTGGCCGCCGTGCAAAACTAAAATATTAGCATCTCAAGCGGGGCGCCGCCCCGACCGCTCAATTTTCCGCCAACCGAGACCTTCCCATGTCCTTGTTCGCCCGTGTTACCCAGACCGCCCTGTTGTTCTTCGGCACCTTTCTGCTCGGCGCCGCCGTGCACGGCCAGTCGCTGCGCCCGGCTTTCCTGCTGACCGGCTCCCTGCACCGCGACAGCCAAGACCTGTCCGGGCAGTGGACCTATTCCAAGGACCTGTACCGCACCGGCCTCACCGACATCAACGGCTGGGTCGCAAAATCGCGCATGCAGCGCTTCCGCGACTTGGACGTCGCGGCCGAGGAAGCCAAGGCCGGCGCCACGTTCTACGAATTCGACATGGACCGCGGACCGCTGATGGCCATCCCCGGCGCCTGGAACGCGGCCAAACCCGCGCTGCGCTACTACGACGGGCTGATCTGGTTCCAACGCAAATTCAAGAGCCGCCCCCTTAATGGCGGCCGCGCCTTCCTGCGCTTCGAAGCGGTCAACTACCGCGCCCACGTCTACCTCAACGGCAAACCGATCGGCCGCCACGAAGGCGGCTTCACGCCCTTCGTGCTGGAGGTGACCGACGCCCTGCGCGCCGGCGACAACCGCCTCTCGGTCGGCGTCGACTCGACCCACGACGCGCAGTCGATCCCCACCATGGTGACCGACTGGGACCTGTACGGCGGCATCACCCGTCCCGTCAAGCTGGTCTACACGCCGGCCACCTTCGTCGACGACGCCACCCTGGCGCTGACAAAGGACGGGCGCATCAAGGGCAGCGTGCAACTGGCCGGCCCGCAGGCGGCGAACCAGACCGTCACGGTCGCCATCGGTGAGCTGGCCACCGTCAAGGCCACCGCCGACGCCAGCGGGCGCGCCGAGATCGACCTGAAGGCGCCGCCGCGGCTCAAGCGCTGGTCGCCCGACAGCCCTACCCTGTACGACGTGCGCTTCAGCGTCGCCGGCGACGCGCTGCGCGAGCGCATGGGCTTTCGCACCATCGCCGTCAAGGGCAGCCAGATCCTGTTGAACGGCGAGCCGGTTTTCCTGCGCGGCATCTCGCTGCACGAGGAGGAGTTCGGACCCAATCCGGCGCGCAACATGACGGAACAGGCGTCGCGCGCGCTGCTTTCCGAGATCAAGCACGGCCTGAACGGCAACTACGTGCGCCTGTCGCACTACCCGCATTCCGAAACCACCGTGCGGCTGGCCGACGAAATGGGCCTGCTGGTGTGGAGCGAGATTCCGGTGTACTGGACGGTCGACTGGGAAAACCCGGCGGTGCTGCAAAAGGCGCTGGCAATGCAGGCCGAGACCATCTACCGCGACCGCAACCGCAGCGCGGTGATCCTGTGGAGCGTGGGCAACGAGACGCCGGTGTCGGAGGCGCGCACCAGGTTCCACAGCGCGCTGGCCGACAACGTGCGCCAGCTCGATCCTTCGCGCCTGATCAGCGCGGCCCTGCTGGTCAAGCGCAAAAAGGTCGGCGACGACGACGTCACCGTGATAGACGATCCCCTGCTCGACAAGCTCGACGTGCTGGCGGTGAACACCTACGCTGGCTGGTACGGAGACGATCCGCTGTCGGCGCTGGCCGGCCTGAAGTGGCAAATGCCGGGCGACCGGCCGCTGATCCTGTCCGAGTTCGGCGCCGATGCGCTGGCCGGATACTGCAATGACGGGATGAAGAAGTTCACCGAGGAGTATCAGGCGCAGTACTACCGCCAGACCCTGGCGATGTCGGAGAAGATGCCGACCCTGGTCGGTTTGTCGCCGTGGATCCTGAAGGACTTCCAGTCGCCACGGCGCGAGCATCCGGTGTTCCAGAACGGCTGGAACCGCAAGGGGATCATGTCGGAGACGGGGGTGCGTAAGGAGGCGTTCGGCGTGCTGAGCGACTACTACCGCCAAAAGGCCGGCGCCCGGTAGGCGTTGCCAGCCGGCGCGGCACGCGAACGAGAATGGGGACCGGTGTGCAGCGCCGCAGGCGCATCAATACATCAACGCCTTCCTGCGCAGTTTCACCCATATCACAAGGCCGGTCACGAAGAACATCAGCGGCAGAAATCCCACCAAGCTGACGAAGATGCGTCCCGCCAAGCCGAACGCCTCGCCCGTGTGCAGGGGGAACAACCAGCTTAGCAATTTGTCGCCTCCGCGCGCGCGCTCCGGATCGATCACGCGCAGCACGCTGCCATCGCCCGCGTCGACGCTGATCCTGGTCGCGCCCGGTCCCTGGCGCAGTTCGCCGGGCTGGCGTACGCGAATCTCAAAAGGCTGGCCGGCATCGGGGGGAAACGATATGCGCGACACCCGCCCCTCGGGAAACCGCGTTTGCGCCGCGATCAACGCGGCAGAAACGCCGATGCCGACCCGCGCCGGAGCGCTCTTGTTGACCACCTTGCTTACGGGCGTCAACGGCAAAAACACCGCCACGACCGGCTTTACCCATTGCGGCATGTTGAAATAAACCCCCGATAGCGCCATGATCAGCAGCAAGGGAGCGGCGAAAAAGCCTCCTGCGCGGTGCAACTGGAAGTTAAACCGCGGCCACGAGCCCCCGTGCCGGACCGTCAGTGCGTGCCAAATCGCCGAGCGCGTCATCCTCGGCCACCACAGGAACATGCCGGTGAGAATCGCGAGCGCCAGCGACACGCCGGTGACCGCCACCACGACCTTGCCCGTTTCGCCGGCGACCAGGTAGCGGTGCACATGGAACAGCGTCGGCATCAGCAATGGCCGGGTGAGACCGGCCTCCCCCCAGTTGCGCTCCCCCACCACCGTCAGGTTCGCGGGATCGAGCATCACCTGGCGCGTCACTGCCGTGGCCGTGGCCGCCTTGCCGGCGCCGGCCGCCGGGCGGTACCAGGCGACGAAGACGCCGCCCGCATGCCCGGGCAACTCCAGCATGCTTGGCGTGCCGTAGCGCGCGTCGCCCGCCAGCAGGCGCTCGAGGGCTTGCACCTGTGCCGGTTCGATGCGCATGGGCTGGCCGTCGCGCATTCCCGCCGGCGGCGCCACATGCAGCAAGCCCGGATTGAGCATGCTGTCGAGTTCGTGGATCCAGCTCAGGACCGATCCCGTCAGCCCGAGGACGACCAGGATCGCCCCGAAAATGAGGCCGGTCCACAGATGGACCACCCGAGCGAGTCTTTTCATAAAATTATGGCCGAAGCAAGGTGCGTCACGCCAAATGAGAATAACGCTCATTTGACATGGCGACTTGAATGAGAATCGTTATCATTCAGATTCTACATTGCCAGCGGCAAAACATGCTGTTTAAATTCAGGGATTGTTTTACACGACCGCTATCGAGCCCCTTTCGCGCCCAGATGCCTGATGGCGAATCCTGCGCATTCCCAGCGGACGCGTCCAGCACATTTTCTGTATTTAGCGTTGCGGAGCGTAGGCCATGGGATTCTTCCATTCAGTCTGGTTGAACTTGTTTCGCGCGCATTGACGTCAGCACTTGCCGCAGCTTGGCGCAGGCCTCGTCAAACGGGGGATGAAATCCCAAAGAGTCGACAGCGTCAAATTGCAGTTTCAGCGGCACGTTGCGCTCGTCAAGTTGTTGGAAGACCGCGTCGACATGGCGCAGTACAAATTGAGCCGCAGAGGTCAGCGCCTCCGGTTCGCGCGCCGCGATCAACGCGAAATCAAAGATGTCCCGACCGGTGATTCAATCGCCACGATGCCACATTTTTTTGGCGATGATCTCCACCGACGTTTCGATACGGACCTCGTGTCCCATGAGCATCGCCCACTCGAATCCCGGCGCGGTAAGGTTCGGCGCCGCGACAAAATCGATCTCCCCCTCGGCAAGATACAATTTGACGTAGCCGGCCGCCTCCACATAGTCGCTGGTGATGGATTCGGCCACGTCTCAGACGCGGCGTGACGAATCCCAACGATTGCGGGTCCGGCACGAAGATGTCGATGTCCTTGCTGACGCGGTGGCCATAACGCAGCATGAGGACAGTTCCGCCGCCGAAGGTCCAGAACGGATCGACTCGGGGTTTTTTGGCGATCTCGCCGATAAGGGTCAGCGCCTTGCCAAACAGGGTTCGCCAAGTCGTCGGGACGCCGGCGGTGTCGTCCTTTACCATACCGCCCGACATGTTTTCCATTCCACTGCCCAGCGGCTCAAGTTCTTCATGATTTTCTTCGCCGGCACCTCGGGCGTGGCCGCCTCGGCGACCGCTTTCACGACGACGGGCAGCGGGGTCTCGTCCAGCAACGCCATGAGGTGGGGTTGGTAGCGCTTCGGCGCATCTCCCGAGCGCAGCATTTGGGACAACATGTCGGGTGAAAGGAGGTCGCGGTAACTGGTGCTGACGCTGAGCGCGGCCACCGCAAGCGCGCTTTTCAGCGCCGCCGGCTGTACCGTCGCCACATCCATGCCGATAACATCCATGACCGCCTTCAGTTTGGCGAAGCCCAAGTCTTTCAGCGTCCCGTTTTCGAGCTGGTTAATGGTCACACGGGACAGGCCGGCGAAGTTGGCCAGATGCTCCTGCAGTAGGCCGGTCTGTACACGCTTGTTGCGGATTTCAATGCCGATCTGAGCCAGGTCCATGCCGCCGCAAAGAAATGTTAAGTATATTTAACAGTATAGCCATCTGCGCGAAAATGCCAAGCGGTTTTGCGGGCCACTTGGCTGCGGCGACACGAGAGCGACATCAAGACAAATGAGAAAAACTCTCATCTGGCTTGTTAAATTGAATGAGAATCATTATCATTGACATCCTACATTGTCTGGCGGCAAAACACGCTGCCTAAATTAAAGGATTGTTTTACATGACCACTATCACCCCCCTTTCGCGTGCGGTTGCCGCCGCCTGTCTGTCCATGGCGGCCGTCAACTCTTTTGCCCAGCAAGCCGAAGCGGGCGCCGAGCCGACGATGATCGAGGTGGTCGTGACCGCAACCCGCGGCGCCAAAGCCGTCGACAAGATTCCCGGCGCGATCTCGGTCATCAGCCAGCAAGAATTGGCCTCGCAATACCTGATCGCCGACGACCCGTCGCAGGCCTTGGCCACCTTCATTCCGGGCTACGCGCCAAGCCGGCAGAAAATGAGCTCGACCGGGGAATCGCTGCGCGGGCGCCAGCCGCTGATCCTGCTCGACGGCATTCCGCAGTCCAATCCCCTGCGCGCCGGCATGCGCGAAGGGTATTTCGCCGACAGCTTCATCATCGAACGCATCGAGGTGATCAACGGCGCATCGGCCGTGCAGGGCATGGGCGCGACCGGCGGCATCATCAACTACATCACCAAGTCGCCACGCGCCAACGGCACCACGCACGGAGTGAACATCCGGGCCTCGACCCAGTTCCGGTCGGACAACCTGGACTGGAAGACCGGATATTCGATCTCCCACAAGTCCGATGCCTTTGACTTCCTGGGCTACGCGGCGCTGCAAAAGCGCGGCATGGGCTACGACGGCAAGGGGCGCCGCCTGGGCATCGACACCGTCCAAGGCGACACCCTCGACACGCATGGCGACGACCTGTTCGTCAAAATAGGCAAGAACTTCGGGGACCAGCGCTTGCAGCTGTCGCTGAACCGCTTCAATCTCGAGGGCGACGGCGACTACATGAAAAATCCCGACGCCACGGGCGCGGACTTACCGACGAGCTCGATCCCGGGCACGCCGCAAGGCGAGGCGCCGCGCAACAAAGTGCGCAGCGCAAGCCTTGACTACCGGCACGCGAACCTTGCCGACGGCAGTCTCACGGTGCAACTGTTCAGCCACGAGTTCGAATCGCTGTACGGCGCAACCAAGGTGGCCACCTTCCAGGATACGCGCATCGCCCCGGCCAACACCCTGTGGGACCAGTCGCAAATCCTCGCCGACAAGCTCGGCTCGCGCCTGACCTACGTGCGTCCCGACACCTTCGTCACCGGGCTGGAGGCCACGGTCGGCGTGGACGTCCTGCGCGACCAGACCGAACAGCGTTTGGCCATCACCGGCCGCATCTGGGTGCCCCTGTTGAAGTTCAACTCCACCGCCCCTTTCGCGCAGCTCGAATATGAGTTCGGCCCGGTCACGCTGCGTGGCGGCGTGCGCTACGAAATGGCCGAACTGGAGGTCGACACCTACACCACGCTGGCCGCCTACGGCAGCCGTACGGTGCAGGGTGGGTCGGCCGAGTTTTCCAAGGCGGTCAAGAATATCGGCGCGGTCTGGCGCTTTGCGCCGGGCTGGTCGGCCTTCGCGGCAAGCTCGGAGGGATTCGGGCTGCCAGATGCCGGCTTGGTGCTGCGCGGAGTCAACAACCCGGACCAGTCGGTATCGAGCCTGATCAGTCTCCAGCCCATCGTCACGCGCAACAACGAAATCGGCGTCAACTGGCGCGGCGCCAATGGCCAGTTCGGCATCTCGCGCTATGACTCGCGCTCCAAGCTCGGCAGCGTGATCCGGATCAACTCGGCCGGGGTTGGCTTGGTCGAACGCGTGCCAACGACCGTCAAGGGCTGGGAGGTGAGCGCGGAATGGCGTCCTTCGAAACAACTGTCGCTCTCGGGCAGTTACGCCCAGACCGACGGCAAAACCGCCGCCACCCAGGGGGCGCCGATGGACCTCGCGCTTGGCGCGCGTTCGCAGGGGCCGGACAAGGCCGTTCTGGCCGGTAACTGGAAGTGGTCTCCCGCAGTGCGGTTGCGCTTGCAAGCGACCCACCTGTTCGACCGCGACATCAATGTCGGCCGCACGGTCGGCACCAGCAATCTGGAAGAAAACTTCGCGGGCTATACCCTGGCCGATGCCGCAATCACCTTCGACACCGGTCACGGCCGCGTCGGTGTGAGTATCGAAAATCTGTTCGACAAACAGTATGTCGGCTACTACTCGCAGTCGGCGGCGGCGGCCGATCCCGGCAATACCTACGCCGGACGCGGGCGCACCTTGGCTGTGAATTGGAGCCGCATGTTTCGATCCGCGCGCTAATGGACCCGCTAATGGACCCGCTAATGGACCTTAAAGTACCGATGAGCGCCCCACCGCGGCGATGAGGTGCTTTTGAAGGCGGGACGCAACTTCAGCAGCCGCGTTAGGCGGCGTTGGGGTTGCGCAGCGCGTCGAGCAGGCTGTATTTTTCGCGGTCGATTTCGCCCCGCGTCCGCACACCCAGGCGGCGCAACACCGGCAACGGCGGGCACCAGCCCTGCACGCCGTGCTGCAGCAGGAACGGCAGCACGAACGCCGGGAGCGCCAGCCATTTGCGGTTGGCCGTGACGCCGAGCAGCAGCCCTGTGAGCGCGAGCGCCGAGGCGTTGACCTCCAGTACGCGCTCGATATCCCATTCGCTGTCAAGTTCGTCAATTCGCCGTTGTATGGCGTCCTGCCCCCGTCTTGCGAAACGGGCCGCGTTGTCGTCGGTCTCGCGGTCGATCTTGAGGTTCACGTGTTCGGCGGTGGAACGGCGCACGCGGTCGGCGCTGGCGCGTGTTGGATCTTGAGCGTAGGTGGTTAGCATCGTGCCCCCTTGGATGACGTTGATCGCACGCGCTCGCGCGCGGCGCATTTGGCATCCAAGTATTATGGCGCGGGCCGAATGTCGTCGCTTCGATTCCCCTGCGCACGGCCGCGCGGTGCGCGTACGGCGGCAGCGGATGGGAATCGGGCACACATCTACACCGATTTAAGCACCATTCCGACGGCAACCACCAAGCAGACAAGCGCAAAGGCAAGCTTGAGATGAACCCGCATGCCCGAGAGCCCCCCCGCGATGGAGCCCGACATCGCGGTTCCTATGCGGGTGGACAGTACAGTTGGTAAAGGGTCTGCAGCACCGCCAGCGCTTCCCGGCTGGCAATGCTGTAGAAAATCTGTTTGCCCTCACGGCGGGTGCTCACCAGTTGCTCGTCGCGCAGCACGGTCAGTTGCTGCGACAGCGTCGGCTGGCGGATGCCTGTCATCGTTTCGAGTTCGCTGACCGAAAACTCGCCCTGGGCCATCTGACAAAGCAGGAGCAAACGGTCCGGGTTGGACAGCACTTTCAATAGTTTTGATGCCGCGTTCGCCGCCGCCGCAAGTTTGAGTAGTTCGAGTTCGTTGGTGTTCGTCATTGCTGGTCTGATCAGAGGGACGTGAGGCCTATACTATACCACAACATAATATATAAGAGTCTTATATAATGTATCCGCGTACGGCCCATCCAGGGCACCACCAAGGAGCCACCATGATCTTCCGCCAACTTTACGAGCCGCTGTCGAGCACCTACACCTACCTGATCGGCGATGAGCACACGGGCAACGCCGTGCTCATCGATCCGGTCATCGCCACCATGGACCGTGATCTGGCCGAGCTGCGCCGGCTCGGCCTGACGCTCGCCTACACCGTCGACACCCATATCCATGCTGACCACATCACGGCGGCGCTCGAACTCAAGCGCGCCACCGGCAGCGCGATCGCGGCGCCGGCGCATGACAGGCTTCCGTGCGCCGACGTGGGCCTCGAGGACGGCACGCCGTTCCAGGTCGGCGGCATCACCCTGCAGCCATTGCACACCCCGGGCCACACCGCCGGCCACTACGCGTACCTGTGGGACGATCGGGTCTTCACCGGCGACGCCTTGCTGATCGACGGTTGCGGCAGGACCGATTTCCAGGGCGGCGACGCCGACGCGCTCTACAAAAGCGTGCGCGAAAAGCTGTTCTCCCTGCCCGGCGAAACCCTGGTCTACCCCGGCCACGACTACAAGGAGCGCTTCGTGTCGTCCATCGAGCAGGAGAAAAAGCGCAATCCCCGCCTGGGCAGCGATGTATCGCTCGAACAATTCAAGTCGATCATGGCCAAGCTCGCGCTTCCCTACCCCAAGTTCATGGACTACGCCGTTCCAGGGAACAAACTGTGCGGGGTGTGTCCGCCAAACCTGCCCGAAAACTTGTCCAACTATTGCCGGCAGATGAGCGAAAGTCCGCAAGGCTAAGCCCGTTTTCGCTTTACGGGAATGCCGGCCGGCATCCGATGGGCCTTCCCAGCAAAGTGCCCGGCGCCACTTCGCCATGCGGGTGGCGCCGCGCTTGATCGCTCACAAACACTATAAGGGCTTCGCCACCAAATCGACTACAGATGAGCTGCCTATACTGGTTCGCGGACCATCCCGCGCAATTTCGGGGAGCACATCATGTTGTCGTTACCAGAAGCATCGACCAGCCGGGGCCTCGCCAAGCTCTGCCTGATCTCCACAATCGTGTTTTCATTGAGCGCATGCGGCGCCTCCAGCTCGGGCGGCGCCAAACCGCCCCCACCAGGCCCGCATCATCCCCCGCACAAACTGACCTACGACGTGATACCACTGAGTTTGGGCGGGGACCTGTTTGTGCCGTTTGTCAGCAACCGAGGCATCACGCCGGACGGCAGGGTCGTCGGTTTCACCAGCGTGCCGGACGGTCCGCTGCATGCGTTCCTCTACGACGGCCAGAAGACGATCGACCTCGGTACGTTCGGCGGACCCGATTCGCGCGCATGGGCGATCAATAAATGCGGCCATGTGGTCGGTTCCGCCGCAATAAACGATAGCCACAAGCGGGCCTTTCTTTACGACGGCGTCATGCGCGATCTTGGGACGCTGGTGGGCCCAGTTCGGAGGCGCTCGACATCAGTGCCTGTGGCAAAGTCACCGGCTGGGCCAACACCGCGGCCGGGCCCGAGCACGCATTCCTGTACGAGGACGGCGTGATGAAGGACCTCGGCACCCTGGCCGGGGCCAATTTCTCATCCGGGAGCGCGGTCAATTCGCGTGGCCAGGTGACCGGTTTCTCGGGGATCTCCGGCAATGGCTTTCACGCCTTCCTGTACACCGGCGGCACGATGGTCGACCTTGGCGCCTTTGGCGGCGACATCTCTCCCGGTCGCGCTATCAACGAAGCCGGGCAAGTCGCTGGCCAATATCGCGGCGCCGACGGACAGACCCGCGGATTCATTTACGACGGCACCTCGATGTCCGACCTCGGCACCCTGGGCGCCCTGCCCGGCGCCGAATTTGTCGGTGTCGAGGCGATCAACGAATCCGGACATGTTACCGGCGTCGCCGTCACGGCGGGCGGGCTGACACATGCATTCATCTACCGCGGAGGGCAGATGTACGATCTCGATCCCGGAGGTCTGAAATTTTCTCGCGCTGCGGGCCTCAACGATAAAAGTCAGGTTGTCGGCACGATGCTATTTGCGGGTGGAAACGTCGAGCACGCTGTGACGTGGTTGCCGGACGGCGAAATGATCGACCTGAACATGCGCATTCCGCGCGCGCCACGCGGGATGCTGCTGATCGAGGGCTTGGCGGTCGCCGACAATGGCGCCATCGTGGCCCGCGCCAATACCGGACTGGTCTTGTTAAAACCAGTCCACAAGAAATAGCCAGCGCGGCACGCCATTGGATTGACTCTAAGCAGCCAGTGGGGGAACTAACATCTTGTCATGCATGGCGATGCCAACACGAAGGCATTGTCGCCGGGCCGGGTGAACGCGTAGACATCGTTTCGGGCATCGCCCCCCTACGCAGTCAGCCGTCCGCCTTTCACGTCGAAGGCGCCCCTGCGTTGATGCCGGATCGTTCCAATGCCATAAATGCCGTCACCGGGCCGCTGCCGCCCGCGCAGCGCTACTCACTTTACGATTAGTGCGTTCTTGACTTCCTGCACCCCTTCGACACGGCTGGCGAGATCGACCGCCCGGCGGGCGCTCTCGGGCGAATCGACGAAGCCACTCAACTGCACGGTGCCCCTGAATGTCTCGACCTGGACGTCCGTGGCTTTGACGATCGGGTCGACTGCCAGCCTTGACTTTACCCGCGCGCTGATGGCGGTGTCCTCAAGCGCCACACCCATCCGGCGGTCTGTGGGAGAGGTCTGGCAGGCGGTAAGACCGATAAACAAACTAAGGAAAAGTGCGGTGCTTGCTCGCGTAAGTTTCATGCTGTTCTCCAATTATTGAATTATTGGCCGGGATGCGGTGGACTTGCATAAATTCGATCACGAAGCGACGAATCAGTTCCGCCCCGAGCGGTCCACCTCCACCTTCCACATCATTGGATACCTGCCTGGCAGCGCCGCTGCCGCACCTGTGCGCTATTTGTGCTCGAACTGCTCGCTGGCGTAACGGGCGATGTCGTTCATGCCCGAGCCGGCGTCCATGTGGGACTTGAGCCAGCCGGCCTGGCCGCCGCCGGCGAGCAACTCCTCGATCATGCGCACC
>NZ_PXWF02000279.1 GCF_003011895.2 Massilia glaciei
TCGACCCGGCCGACGGCAGCCGGCGCCCGATCGCCGAGGTCGTGCGCGGCGACCTCGAACGGCTCGCGCAAAAGACCACCGACCCCGATTTCGGCCTGGCGGTGCGCATGATCGAGCAGTTGCTCGCCGGCGGCGGCCAGTCCGGCTGGCTCAAGTCCCACATGGACGCCGGCTCGGGCATGAACGACATCGCCCGTTACGCCAGCGAGCAGTTCGAACACAAATAGGGCGGCGGGCCCGCGCCCGTGCCCGGTCAGCGCAACTGGTACAGCAGCAACAGGCCGCCGAGGTAGCTGGCCAGGATGGCGATCGAGTCGATTCCGAAGTGCATGACGGTGCGGTTCTTGCGTTCGACCAGGCCGATCAGGTAGATGGTGGTGAGCAGGATGCAGAGCAGGGCGGCGAACAGGGAAAAATCGGCGGCCTGGTTGAGCACGGGCGGGCCGCGGTAGAGCACGTCGATGAGGAGGATCAGCGCCACGTTGAACATGCCCGTGCCCAGGATGTCGGCGATCGCCATCTCGTATTGGCGCACGCGCATGGCGGTGATGACGGTGCTCAGTTCGGGCAGCGACGTCGCCAGCGCGAGCAGGACCGCGCCGACGAATTTCTGTCCGATGCCGGTCTGCGCGGCGAGCGCGTCGGCGGTGTTGCTAAGCACGAAGCCGGCGACGAAGATGACCGCGGCGGCGGCGCCGGTTTTGGCGAGCAGGCGCGGCAGCGGGTCGGGCCGTGTCCCGGGCTCCGCGGCGGCCGGCGCCGCGGGGGGCTCGTCCGCCGTCCAGCCGTGCGGGATCCACGCCGGCCGCTTGGCCGCGCCCGCGATCGTCCAGATCGAGAAGCAATAGCCGAGCAGCAGCGACCACGACCAGACGCCGGCCCCGGCGAACGGATAATCGCCGGCCACGATCGCGATCGCCACCAAAATCAACAAGAAGATGCCGCAGGCCGACTGCAGCAGCAAGTCCGGCGAGGCCGCGACGACGGTCAGCGCCTGCTTGCCGGTGAAGCCGTCGACCGCGGCCAGGATCGCCTTTTGCATGGCCACGCCGCCGAGCAGGTTGTTGACCGCCAGCGCGGGCGCGCCGCCGAACGCGGCGAACACGCCGACCGCGATTTCGGGCAGGGAGGTGATTCCACCAAGCAGCACCAGGCCGACGATCGCGTGCGAGAAGCCGGTGCCGCGGGCGATCTGGTCGGCCAGCACGGTCACGCGCGTGCCGGCCAGCCACACCAGGCAGGCGGCGCCCGCGAACAGCGCAAAGTTGGCGCCGATGGGGAAGGTGGCAAAATTCAATGGCGCGGGTCCGCGTTCGTGGCCCCGGCGTGCCCGGTCGCGCAGCGGCCCGGGTTGCACATCGACGACATTTGTATGGTCGAGCAGTGGCCGATCCGGTCGAAGTTGGCGGCGATCCAGCGCTCGGCCGCGCTGTAGCCGACGTCGTGGAGGTAGCTCAGGAAATCCCATTCGGCGTTGAACTTGCTCGATACGCCTAGTTGCAGCAATGCCTCGTCGGCGCTGATGCGGTGCAGCCGCGTCTCGGTGTAGCGCACATGCTCGGGGTTCTCCTCGTCGATGACCCTTTTGAGGAGCAGGATGGAACTGATTTCGCGGATGAGGCTGGCGTTGAAGGTGATTTCGTTGAGGCGGTTGGTGATCTCGGCGGCGGTGCGGGGCAGGCCGTCGCGGACCATCGGATTGATCTGGATGATGACCAGGTCGCGCGGATCGGATTCGTCAATGAGCGGAAACAGTGCCGGATTGCCCATGTAGCCGCCGTCCCAGTACGCCTCGCCGTCGATCTCGACGGCGTGGAACAACTGCGGCAGCGCGGCCGAGGCCATGACCATGTCGACGGTAAGTTCGTCGCGGCGGAAGATGCGCGCCATGCCGGTGCGCACGTTGGTCGCGGAAATGAAAAGATTGAGCGCCTCGCAGACCCGGACCCGCTCGAAGTCGATCAGGCGGCGCAAAATGAGGCGCAAGGGATTGAAATTGAACGGGTTCAGATCGTACGGCGAGACCATGTTGGCCGCCATCTGGAGCAGGATGTAGACGGGCGAACTGTCGAGCGACCAGCGCCCCAGCCAGCGGTCGAGCGGGGTGCGCTTCAACGGGCTGAAATACGACGCGTCGCTGACGGCGCGCCAGAACCTTGCCAGCGCGCGGCGCGCGCCGTCGGGGCCGCCGCCGCACGAAAAGCCGTCGGCCAGCACCACCGCGTTGATCGCGCCGGCACTGGTGCCGCTGATGCCTTTGATCAGCAGGCGCCGGTCTTCGAGCAGGCGGTCCAATATCCCCCAACTGAGCGCCCCGTGCGTGCCGCCTCCCTGCAGGGCGATGTCGATGCGTTTCGGTTCTGGTGCCGACATGCTTCCCCCCGCGCTTTGCTTGTTCGGTAGACCCCGGCGCGGCCGGCGAAGTTCGGCGCGGCGCCGCCGTCGGCCAAACCTTCGATTCCGCCGGGCCACCGTCACCGGCATCGGGCGTAAGTTGCGGCGTCGGTCAAGGTGCGCGTCAACGTCCGTTGCCGGCGACGTCCTAGACTTGGCTTGTTCGGTCAGCGGAGGGTGGGGGCATGGCTACTGATAGACCTGTCGTATTGGTCACCGGGTCCGAGGGCCGGATCGGCAGCGCGATCGTGGCGCAACTGTCCGACGCCTACACGGTGGTCGGCTTCGAACGGCAATGCAAGGGACAAAACTGCATCGAAGCGGACATCAGCTCCGAGGCTGGGGTGGCCGAGGCCTGCGCCGCATTGCGCCGGCAGCACGGCGGGCGCATCGCCTCGGTGATCCACCTGGCCGCGTTCTACGAGTTTTCCGACGCGCCCAATCCGCTCTACGAGGCCGTCAATGTGAGGGGCACGCAAAATCTGCTGCGCGCGCTGCAGTCGTTTGAGGTCGGCCAATTCATCTACGCGAGCACCATGCTGGTCCACGCGCCGACCTCGCCGGGCATCCCGATCACCGAAGACTCCCCGCTCGATCCGGCCTGGCCGTATCCGCAATCGAAGCTCGCCGCCGAGCGCGTGGTGGCCGGCGCCCGCGGGCATATCCCGTCGCTGGTCTTGCGCCTAGCCGGGGTCTACACCGACGACTGCGAGGTGCCGTCGCTGGCGCAGCAGGCGATGCGCATCTTCGAGCGCCAAATGCTCAGCCGCGTGTTCCCCGGCGACGCCACGCACGGCCAGGCCTTCGTCCACCTCGACGACGCGGTGCGGGCCTTCCGCGCCGCCGTCGACCGGCGCGCGCGGCTGCCGCCCGAGGCGGTGGTGCTCATCGGCGAGCCCGTCAGCGAAAGCTACGAGGCATTGCAAAACCTGATCGCCAGGCTGCTGAACGGCGAGCCGTGGGAGACCAGGCAAATCCCCAAAACGCTGGCCGCCGCCGGCGCCTGGATGCAAAATAAAGCCGAGGTGGTGGTGCCGGACGCCATCGATCATGGCCAAAAGCCGTTCATCCAGCCGTTCATGGTCGGCCTGGCCGACGACCACTACGAGCTCGACATAGCGCGCGCCGAATCGTTGCTCGGCTGGCGTCCCGAACACCGCCTGCGCCGCAGCCTGCAAACCATGATGGCGCGCCTGCGGTCCGATCCGCCCGCCTGGTACAAGCGCAACAAGCTGCAGCTGCCGCTCTGGCTCGAAGCCGCGCAGGAGGCCGCAGGGGAGGCCGGAAAGCCGAGCGCGCAGATCGTCGCCGACTACAACATGCTCGACCGCGCCGAACACCAGCGCACGCTGTGGTGCCACTTCGCGAACATCGCGCTGGGCCTGTGGCTCATGGCGAGTCCGTCCGTGTTCGGATTGGCGCAGCAGTGGATGGCGCCGGGCGCGCTGGTCGCCCCCAACGGGCGCGGCCTCGTGTACAGCGCAAGCTACATGACGGCCAGCGACATGCTCGCCGGCGCGCTCGTGGCGCTGTTCGCCCTGTTGTCGCTCTCGCGCGACTTCGGCTGGGCGCGCTGGAGCACGGCGGCGCTCGGGCTGTGGCTGCTGTTCGCCCCGGTGCTGTTCTGGACCCCGAGCGCGGCGGCCTACGCCAACGACACGCTGGTGGGCACCTTGCTGATCGTCTTCGCGGTCGCCATACCGAGCGCGCCCGGGATCAGCCCGGTCGCGCGCGTCAGCGGCCCCGACGCGCCGCCGGGCTGGGACTACAGCCCGGCCGGCTGGACCAACCGCCTGCCGATCATCATCCTCGCCTTCGTCGGCCTGTTCATCTCGCGCTACCTTTCCGCGTTCCAGTTGGGCCACATCGACGCGGCCTGGGACCCGTTCTTCGGCGCCGGCACCGAGGCCATCATCACCTCGTCGGTGTTGGAGGCGTGGCCGGTGTCCGACGCGGGCCTGGGGGCGACCGTGTACGTGCTCGAAATCCTCACCGGCGTCATCGGCGACAAGCGGCGCTGGCGCACCATGCCGTGGCTGGTCCTGCTGTTCGGCATCCTGATCGTTCCGCTCGGGGGCGTGAGCGTGTTCTTCATCATCATCCAGCCGATCCTAATCGGGACCTGGTGCACCCTGTGCCTAGTCGGCGCGCTGGCCATGCTGCTGCAGATACCGTATTCCTTCGACGAGATACTGGCCACGCTGCAGTTCCTCAAGGCGCGCATCAGACAGGGCCGTCCGTGGTGGTACGTGCTGTTGCGCGGCGATACGATGGACGGCGGCAGCGCCGACTATTCGGACAATTTCGACGCGCCGATCGGGTCGATACTGCGCGAAATGCTGCTCACCGGCGTCAACGCCCCGTGGACGCTGGTCGCGAGCACCGTGCTCGGCGTGCTCATCATGAGCACGCGGCTGCTGTTCGACACCGACGGGCAGGGCGCCGACAGCGACCACATGGTCGGATCGCTCGTGGTGACGTTCTCGATCATGGCGTGGGCCGAGGTGGCGCGCCCGCTGCGGTTCGTCAATGCGCTCTTCGGCGCCTGGCTGCTGGTCGCGCCGTGGTTCCTCGACGGCTATACCGCCATAGGCACCGTGGCATCGCTGCTGTTCGGCGCCGCCCTGATCGCGCTGTCGTACCCCGCCGGGCGTTTTCTGAGCCACTTCGGCGCGTGGGACAAGATCGCCCAGGCCAGGCCGCGGATCCCCGCGAAAAGGCGGCACGCGCACGCATGAAGCCGCGCCGCAGATAATTCAGTCGCGCCGGAGGCGTCGGCCGCGATGTTCGGTTGGGCTGATGGCTATGCGTTCAACAGTCCTTGATCGAACCAAACATCTTCGTAGTCGGGTGCGAGAAGGTTCCCAACGATCAGAACAACATCCATGTCGGCGGCACCGTGCCCCAATCGTGGCTGACGTTCGACCGCAATTTCATCTACAACACGCTGGACGCCTTGAACCAGAACCGCAACGCCGCGGCCAACGTGGGCGGCACCTTCGACGCGGTCGAGACCATCAATGCGTTGTACCTGCAAACCGACCTCGAGAAAAAGGTGTTCAACCGCACCTTGCGCACCAACTTCGGCGTGCGCTATGTTGAAACCAACTCCGACGTGGACAACTATGTGCTGGTGGCAGGCGTCCAAGTCCCGACCAACCGCAAGAGCAAGTACACCAACACGCTGCCGTCGGCCAGCTTCGCCTACGACCTGACGGACGATCTGGTGTGGCGCGGTTCTTGGGGCAAGACGATCAAGCGAAGCTCGATTTCGGCGATCGCACGTTCGTTCAATGTGAGCAATGGCGGCGACTTGATCATCACCGCCGGCAATCCGGGCCTGCTGCTGGAAGCGTCGACGAACATCGATACCAGTGTCGAGTGGTACTTCGAAAAGGGTGCGCTGCTGAGCGTGTCGGCGTACAAAAAAGACATCAAGGGCCGCCCCGTCACGGGGTCCACCATGGTGCCGTTCTCCTCCCTCGGCCTGCCGAAGGAGTTGTTCACCGCGAACAACCAGACGACTCTGACCGACGATCCTAACTATCCCGTCGAGTTGCGCCAGGTGCGCAACGGCGAGGACTTCAGCATCAAGGGTATCGAACTGGCGTACCAGCAAACCTAAAAGAACATGCCATGGATCTTCAAGCACATGGGCTCGATCATCAGCGTGACCAAGGTCTAGACGGCCGGCATCACGCGCAACTACAAAACGCAGTTCTACGACGTGCCCATCATCCCGGAGAGCACCTACGCGCTGACCCTCTACTATAAAAACGGCCCGTTGTCGCTGCGCACCTCGTACAACCATAAGTCAGGCTTCGCGGACTTTGGCAACAACATCACCAATCCGCTGGGCTACCAACGCTGGAACAATGAGCGCGGCTATCTGGATGCATCGTTCGGCTACAAGATCAACAGCTACCTCGAACTGCGGCTCGACGGCAGTAACCTGACGAACACCAAAACGTACCAGTACCTTCAACACTTCCAGAACCGCAACGGCGATTCTGAATCGCGTATCGAAGGCGGGAACCAGGCCGGCCGTAACGTGACGCTGAGCTTGCGTGGCAAGTTCTAAGGCAACCGACAACACAATTTAGGAATGATCATGCAAACAACATTCAAACGCGGCCTGCTGGCCATGGCGGCGGCGGCGCTGGCGGCTTGCGGCGGTGGCAACGGCTTCGATGGCGATGACAAAAACCCGTTCAACGGCAAGGAAGTGACGATCCGCGGCACGGTCGCGAGCAGCTATCCGGCCACCGCGCCGGCGCCGCTGGGCACCAGCAACGCGATCGCCAAGGCGGCCATCATCGCCAATTGCCGATCCGGCTACGGCGTCACCGACACCGCCGCCGACGGCAGCTACACGGTCAAGATCACCTCGCCGGCGTCCGGCCCGTGCGTGGTCACCGCGACCACGTTCCAAGGCACCGCCTTGGGCGTGCCGACGACGATCCTGCGCAGCGTCGCACTGGGCGACGGCAGCGTGGCCAACATCACGCCGCTGACAGAGTTGCTGTACGTGTACATGGCGACCCAGGTCACCACGACCGCGCTGCCGGTGCTCACCACCACCAGCACGGCCGGCTCGGTGCTGGCCATCAATGAGGCTTTTAACAAGATCATGACCACCCCGGCCTTGTTCAACGCATCGGTGGCGTCGGTGGCGACCGTTGTCAGGACCGCCGGCGGCACGGTCAACCCGCTGACCGTGCCAGCAGATTACTTGACCGGCGCCATCATTGCGCGCTCGACGGTGACGAACGCCGCCGGCAACGAGCAGAGCATGGTGCTCGATCAGTTGCGCACGCGTAACCTGATCAACGCCAACGGGTATCCGCAGACGGCAACCTTGTTGACGCCGACGATCACCCATGCCACTGCCAACAAGGTGGCGCCGTAAGGTAGGGTCCGCGCCCGCAGCCCTGCGGGCGCTTAAAAATCGTACGGGGGCATGACGATGCAAAGGCCGGCCATGCGCGTCGGCCATCGTCATCCCCCGTCGTCGCCATCCCATGGCGTCGTCATCGCGTCGTCGCCATCGCGTCGTCACCGTCGAGTCGTCGCCAACCTCTCTATGGTAACCATCATGCCTAATTTTAAACACTCCCTGATTGCCATGCTGTTGGGCGCGGCGTCGGCCGCCGCGTCCCCGCTTGGCGCGAGCCCGTTGCCCCCGCTGGGGCAACACCTGGGCAACGCGCGGCCGACCAGCGTGCTGCCGGCCGACCCGGCCACCAGCTTCCGCTTCGAGGACGGCATCAACCCCGCGGACAAACGCGGCAGCTTCACCGTCACCGGCGAGAGCGCCGGCGCGCCGGTGTTCCGCGCCGACAATCCCAAGGGCTCGTCGAATTACAACGGCATCAATGCGCGCTGGTTCAACAGCGCCCCCATCAAGAAGGGCGATGTGCTGCTGGCGCGTTTCGCCGCGCGCGCGCTCAAGGCGCGCCAGGAGTCGGGCGAGGCCGAAGGTATGTTCTATTTCCAGCGCCAGAAAGAGTCGTCCGACCGCGCCGTGCAGGCCTTCAGCGTGGGCCCGGACTGGACCACGATCAGCGTGCCCTTCGTGGCCGCCGACTACGCCGCGGTTGGCGAATCGGCCGCCATGATCAGCTTTGGCAACCTCGAGCAGACGCTCGAGATCACCGGCCTCGAGGTGCTCAACTTCCAGGACCGCGCCAGGATGGCGGCCCTGCCCGTGACCCGCTTCACCTACGCCGGGCGCGAGGCCGACGCCGCGTGGCGCCGCGCCGCGCTGGCGCGCATCGAGCGGATCCGCACCGCGCCGCTGACGGTCAGGGTGCGCGACGCCCGCGGCCGTCCGCTCAAGGGCGCCACCGTCGAGGTGGCGATGACGCGCTCGGCCTTTTTGTGGGGCTCCGAGGTCGACGCCGGGACGCTCCTGAAAGCCGGCCCGGACGCGGACCGCTACCGCCAGGAAGTGCGCGACCTGTTCGACGTCACCGTGCTCGGCAACGGCCTCAAGTGGCCGCGCTGGCGCGCCCCTGGCGGGCCCGAGCAGGCGCTGGGCGCGATCGACTGGCTCAGGGCCGAGGGCAAGCTGGTCAAGGGCCACGCGCTGGTCTGGCCGGCCTGGAAGTTCTCGCCCAAGGACGTGGCGGCCGACCCCGAGCGCGGCAGCAAGATCGGCGGCCTGGTCGACGCCCACATCGCCGACATCACGGCCACCACCCGCGGCAAGCTGATCGGCTGGGACGTGGTCAACGAACCGATCCACGAGACCGAGTACCTCAAGCACATGCCGCGCGAACGCGTGGCCACCTGGTTCAAGCTGGCCCAGCGCAGCGACCCGGCGCTGCAGCTGTCGATCAACGAGTACTCCATGCTCAACCGCAGCTCGAGCCCGCTGTTCATCGAAAAGTACCTCGAATTCGTGGCCATGCTGCGCAAGGAGGGCGCGCGCGTCGACGTGCTGGGTGTGCAGGGCCACGTCGGCCAGACCCCGCGTCCGCCGCTGGCGGTGCTGAGCGACCTGGACCTGCTGGCAGACGGCGGCGTCAACAACATCCAGATCACCGAGTACGACTTCA
This sequence comes from Massilia glaciei, assembly GCF_003011895.2. Lineage (GTDB taxonomy): Bacteria > Pseudomonadota > Gammaproteobacteria > Burkholderiales > Burkholderiaceae_D > Telluria_A > Telluria_A glaciei. The sequence goes on from NZ_PXWF02000279.1 coordinate 8,955, forward strand.
ACACTCCGGACGAGCAGTTGCAGGCCGATTACAACCGCGACTTCATGATCGCGCTCTACAGCCACAAGAATGTGTCGGGCTTCCTGCAGTGGGGCTTCTGGCAGGGCGCGATCTGGAAACCGGACGCGGCCATGTTCCGGCGCGACTGGAGCGCCAAGCCCAGCCTGGCGCCCTGGAAGGAACTGGTGCGCGGCGCCTGGCGCACCCGCAACAAGGGCGCCACCGGCGCCGACGGCGCCTACACCTCGCGCGGCCACCACGGCCAGTACGAGGTCAGCGTCAGCTACAAGGGCAAGACTGTGCGCAAGCCGGTGGTCCTGGGCGGCGCCGGCGAAACGCTGACGCTGACCGTGAAGTAGCGGCACAATTGACGAAAAGTGGGCGCTGCGCGTCCACAGCCAACCATTACGGAGATGTATGTTGAAACGACTCACACTGGCGCTGTTCGGCGCATGCGGCATGCTGGCCGCCACCGCCCAGGCCAACACGCTGACCTCGCCCAACGGCCTGCTCGAGGCGCGCTTCGGCGCGCCGTTCACCAAGGCCGAGGGCACGCAAGACGGAATCGCCACCTACGCGCTGAACTACCGCGGCAAGCCCTTGATCACGCCGTCGCTGCTGAACCTCAGGCTCGACCTGCCCGAGTTCGGCAGCAAGAGCTTCAAGCTGCTGTCGGCTTCAAAGGTGAGCGAAGTGCGCGACACCTACCAGCCCTTGGTGGGCAAATCGGCCAGCGTGCTGGTGCACTTCCGCGAAATGACGCTCAGCTACGAAGACCTGGCCCTGCCCGGGCGCAAGGTCGACGTCGTGTTGCGCCTGTACGACCAGGGCGCGGCCCTGCGCTATGTGATCCACGGCCGCGCCGGCGAGCGCATCGCGGTCAAGAAGGAGGTGACCACCTTCGGCTTCGCGCGTGACCACGATTGCTGGGGTTACAACCAGGGCCAGTGGGTCGGCGGCCACGAGGGCGAGTACGACCCCGTGAAGGCGTCGCGCCTGCGCGACGCCGCCCTGTACGTGTTGCCGCTGGTGTGCAAGACGGGCGACGGCCAGACCAGCTTCGCGCTGGCCGAATCGGACGTGCGCGGCTATCCGGCCAGTTTCGTGTCGGGCCGCGACAACGGCAGCCTTGGCGCCGAACTCAAGCATTCGCCGCGCTACGACACCGACCCGTCCGTGCGCCAGGCCGTCACCATCGCCCGCATCACGCTGCCCGAGGGCGGCTTCAAGACGCCGTGGCGCGTCATCATGGTGGGCGACACGCCCGGCGCGCTGGCCGAGTCGCAGCTGGTGCAGATGCTGGCCACCCCGTCGCGCCTGAAGGACACCGGCTGGATCAAGCCCGGCAAGGTGGCCTGGGATTGGTGGAACGGCTCGCAGGTGGCCATTCCCGAGCCGGGCATGAACACCGCCACCTACAAGGCCTTCGTCGACTTCGCGGCCGAGATGGGCCTGCCGTACATCATGGTCGACGAGGGCTGGTCGGTTGGCAGTTCGGTCGAAGCCAATCCGAAGGCCGACACCACCCGCTCCAAGCCATCGATGGACATCCCGGCCATCGTCGCGTACGCGCGGCAAAAGGGCGTCGGCGTGTGGCTCTGGCTGCAGTGGAAGCAGCTCGAGCGCCAGATGGAGCCGGCGCTAGCGCGCTACCGCGAGTGGGGCATCAAGGGCATCAAGGTCGACTTCATGTCGCGCACCGACCAGGAGATGATGGCGTACTACGAGCGCCTGGTCAGCCGCGCGGCGGCCAACCGGCTGATGGTGGACCTGCATTCAAGCGTGCCGTCGAACGGCCTGGAGTGCACCTGGCCGAACCTGCTGACCCAGGAGGCGGTCATGGGCGCCGAGTTCAACAAGTGGAGCGCGCGCATCACCGCCACCCACAATGTGACGCTGCCGTTCACGCGCATGATCCTGGGGCCGATGGATTACACGCCGGGCGCGTTCCGCCACGTGGCCGCAGCCGACTTTCCATCCAAGATGACCTGGAACAATCCCGTCGTCAAGACCACGCGCGGCCACACCCTGGGCATGTACGTGGCCTACGACAGCCCGCTGCAGATGGTGTCGGACAGCCCGCCGAGCTACAAGAAGGCCGACGGCGGCTGGGAGGACGGCGCCGACTTCATCGCGATGGTGCCGACCACCTGGGACGAGACGCGCGTGCTGCTGGGCGACATCGGCCAGTTCATCGTGACGGCGCGCCGCAAGGGCGCCGACTGGTACCTGGGCGCGATGGGCAACGAGCAGGCGCGCGAAGTGCGCGTGCCGCTCGATTTCCTCGGCGCGGGCCGGCACGAGGCGCGCAGCTGGCAGGACGGCGCGGCCATGAACACGCTCGTCACCAGCAGCAGCGGGGTGGGGCGCGACGACACGCTCACGCTAAAACTGGCGCCATCGGGCGGCGCGGTCGTGCACCTGCGCGCGGCGGCCAAGCAATGACACCGGGGGAGGAGCCATGACGCAACTGGGACGGGCCGCCGTGGCGCTGGCCGTGGTGGCGGCGCTGTGCGCGCCGGCGCAGGCGCAGGAACTCAAATTCGCCGGCAAGTTCAAGACCGAGCAACTGATCACGGGGCCAGACTGCCTGGCCCTGCTCTGGTCGCAAAAGCCGGGCGACAGTTATGGCTGCACCCCGGCGCAGGTGGGCGCCTGGCGCGAGGCGCTGGTGGCCTGGCGCGGCAAGCGGCTGCAAGAACTCAAGTACGACGACCGGCGCTACGCCGATCCGGCGCTGGCATGGACCAAGTCCAGCTTCGTGCAGCCGCAGCTGATGGTGCACGACCGCTATTTCTACGATCCGGTGGCCGGTAAGTACACCGTGGACCGCTACCTCGACGACCTGGTCAAACGCTACGGCGGCATCGATTCGGTGTTGGTGTGGTCGATCTACCCGAACATCGGGATCGACAACCGCAACCAGCTCGCGATGATCGAGCATCTGCCCGGCGGCCGCGAAGGGGTGCGGCGCATGGTGGCCGACTTCCAGCGGCGCGGGGTCAAGGTGCTGTTTCCGATCATGCCGTGGGATACCGGCACCAACGCGCCGGCCAAGGAGATGCCGGAAGCGATCGCCGAGCTGATGAAAGACCTCGGCGCCGACGGCGTCAACGGCGACACGATGACCGGCGTGCCCGAAAAATACTCGCTGGCCGCTGAAAAAATCGGCTATCCGCTCGCCTTCGAACCGGAGATCGCGCCCAAGGAAAATCATCTGGGTTGGAACGTGATGAGCTGGGGCTACTTCGAGTACCCGTATGCGATCGTCAACCCGGCGGTGCACGTGTCCAAGTTCAAGTGGCTCGAACCGCGCCACATGGTGCGTGTGAACGACCGCTGGAACCGCAACCGCGAGGAGATGCTGCAATTCGCCTTCTTCAACGGCACCGGCTTCGAAAGCTGGGAGAACGTGTGGGGCATCTGGAACGGCCTGACCGAGCGCGACGCCGAGGCGCTGCGCCGCATCGCCACGATTGAGCGGGCGATGGCGCCCCACCTGGTCAGCCCGGGCTGGGAGCCGATGGCGCCGACGCTGCAGTACGGCGTGCTGGCGAGCCGCTGGCCGCTGGGCGCCAGCACGCTCTGGACCATCGTCAACCGCAACGAATACAGCGCCGGCGGCGAACAGCTGGCCCTGGCCGCGCAGGCGGGCATGCGCTATTTCGACCTGTACCACGGCACCGAGCTCAAGCCGCGCCGCGGCGCCGGCGGCGCGCTCACGCTCAGCTTTTCGATGGAACCGAAGGGCTTTGGCGCGGTGCTGGCGACGCCGGCCGCGCCGGACGCGAAACTGGCCGCGCTGCTGGCGACCATGAAGGCCATGACGCGCCGGCCCTTGAAAGACTTCGACAGCAAGTGGGAAACGTTGCGCCAGACCATGCGCGCGCCGGTGGCCGCCGCGCCGCCGGGGATGACCACGATCCCGGCCGCCGACTTCGAGTTCAAGGTGCACGGGATCGAGGTCGAAGGCGTGAACATGGCCGGGGTCGACGTGCAGTACCCGTGGGAGGACGCGCCGCACCGCTTCCACTACAAGCGCATGGCGCTGGCGCCCTACCATATTGATACCACGCCGGTGACCAATGCGCAGTACAAGCGTTTCGTCGACGCCTCCGGCTACCGCCCGCGCGACGGCCAGAATTACCTGCGCCATTGGAGCGGGGGCAGCTATGCGCCCGGCAGCGGCGAACAGCCCGTCACCTGGGTCTCGGCGGACGACGCGCGCGCCTACGCGCGCTGGTCCGGCAAGCGCCTGCCGACGTCGTGGGAATGGCAGCATGCGGCGCAGGGCACCGACGGCCGCATCTACCCTTGGGGCAACGTGTGGGACGCGGGCGCCGTGCCGGCGCCGGACACGTCGCGCAACCCGGCCGGCCCGGCGCCGGTGGGGGCGCATCCGACAGGCGCCAGTCCGTACGGCGTGCTCGACATGGTGGGCAATGTGTGGCAACGGACCGATGAATTCGAGGACGCGCACACGCGTTCGGCCATTTTACGTGGCGGCAGCAATTACAAGCCGCAGGGTTCGCACTGGTATTTTCCGCAGGCGCTGCGGCTGGACACGCACGGAAAATTTCTTTTGATGTCGCCCGGCATGGACCGCAACGCGGCGACCGGGTTCCGCTGCGTGCGAGATGCCGTGCAAGGGGCGAAGCGCTGACCTCGTAATTTTCAATGACAACGCAACGCCACCATCACCTTCCGGCCATGGTGGCGTTGCTGTTTCTGGAGGAGGTTCAACGCTTCAGCGCGGAAGGCAAAATCGCGAAATACGATTCTTCAGAAAACTAAACCAACATCGTCCTCGCGCAGGCGGGGAGCCAAAGAACGGTTGCTTCGCGCCACCATTCCTTAAGGGGGGCGTACGCGCCACCGCCTTCGAGACGATGTGGCTACAGTTCGCCCGTCGCGATTCTAGACACGCTTACCTGGCGAGCTTCACGCTCTGTGGTTTGCCCGCATACAAACCGGCCGGAAACACGAACCGTGTGGCGACCCCGCCCAACTTGACCGTCATCGGCCCCGCCGCGTGGGTCGGGTTGCCGACCGACAGAATCGCTCCCTTGCCGGTCCCGCGCCGCAGTTGCAACAAGCCAGCGCGGTCGACCGACAGGCGGCGGCCGTCGGCCAGGGTGATCGACCCCGCCCTCCAGAACACCGCCTGCACCAGGCCGTCGCGCGCGACAGCCTGCACCTGCTCGGTATTGGCGACGATTGTCGGCGCCGCGGCGGCCGTGAACGCGGCGATGGCGTCCCGCGCCAGTCCCGGCGCGACGATGTAGGCGTAGGTGGTGGGCACGTGGATCGCGGTGCCATGGTCGATCCACAGGCTGAACACATCGCCCGCCGCAACCACTTCGCTCAGCGGCTTGGTGCGGAACATGGAGCCGTGCACGGCGCTGTTGATCACCGACCAAGGCGCGCTTTTATGCTCGTAGCGGATGCGCAAGGGGGCGCCGGCGGGAAACAGGTAGCTGAAGCCCGCGTGGTGGACCCAGCCCGGGCCGCTCTGGGCGTGGGTGGCGCCGGGGGCCAGCGGCCCGGGCGCCGCGCTCGAACTGACCGCGCCGCCGCCCCAGCGCTGGTCGATGCTGGTGACCACCGGCAGCGCCGGATCGTCGGGCTGAATGCCCGCGCCCAGGCAGACCACCACATCGTCGTGGAAGAACCATGCCTTGCGCGCGCGCAGCCCGCCGCGGACCAGTTCCATCGCCGCCGCGCCGGCCACGCCGTCCGAGACGCCGCCGGCGAAATCGCTGCCCCCGTACGAGCCCTTGCCCCAGGTGTGGCGCGGGAACGGCACGGCCGGGTTGTACACGGCGGTCACGCCGGGCACGCGGCGCCAATCCCACAGCGGGAAGATGTCGCGGTATTCCTCGCCGCTGACCATCAGGCCCATGGCGCCGTCGCCAAGGTGGTAGCCCTGGTCGTTCTGGCCGCTGCCTGATTCGGTGCCGTAGACGCGGCGCGAGGACATGCGGGCCGAGGCGAAATAGCCCGGCCGCTGGTGCGACACGTAATCCGACGCCCAGAATACCCGGTTGCCCGGCGGCGCACTGGCGGCGCTCGCCCGGCCCTGCTTGCGGGCGGCCAGCGCGCGCAACTCCGCGCGCCGGAGCGCCGGCAGAGTGGGCAGCGCGGCCAGTTTGTCGGCCGCGTCGGCGACGCCGAATTCGCCCTCCGGCTCGACCGCCTTGAAGTCGGGCCAGCTCACGGTGCGCCCGGCGGTGAGGTAGTCGAAGGAGCGGCCGCGCATCATCCATTGCTGGCCGTCGGCCACGTAGCGCACCAGGGAGTCGACCGTGGCGGGACCGAACGCGAAGGGCGTGCCCTGCAGCGCCCAGGCCAGCTTGGCCGCGTCGCGTGCGAAGCCGTTGCCATACAGGCCGCCCGAATACAGTTGCGGGCCGTGCTAGTGGAAGCTCCAGTCGGCTTTGAGCCCTTCGGCGTCGCGGATCGCGATTTCTGTCTCGATCAGCCGGGCGTGGTGGGCGATGGTGGCGGGGTTGCGCTCGAGCGTGCCGGCGGCGATCAGCAGCTCGGCCTCGTGCTGGAGGTTCTGCCCGGTGGCGGGGCCGCCGGCGTACATCAGCACGCCGTCGGCGCGCACGCAGGTGCGCAGGATGGCGATGATGGCCTGGCGCTGCCTGGCGCTGAGCTGGCCGTCCATGATGACGGCGGCGCGCGCCAAGGCCTGGGGCGATCCGATCAGATAGAATCAGGGAATCGAGGGCGGGTGCGGCCGGTAGAGCCAATAATCGAGGGCGCGCATGGCAGCGGCTTGCAACTTGCCCGCCCGGGCCGGGTCGCCGCCGGCCTGCGCGGCGGCCGCCAGCTTCCAGACACGCAGGAAATGGACGTAGCGGCCCACCCCGGCGTCGCGCGAGGGTCGGGCCAGTGGCCGTCCTTGTCCAGCGTCTCGAGCAGGGTGTCGACGGCGATCTCGCTGGCGCCGTCGCCCGATTCAACGAAACTCTCGGCCAGCCGGTGCCGCACCAGGTCGACGTCTGCCTCGCTGGCCTTGGCCGCCCGCGACGGCTGCGCCGTGGGCGCCGCCACCGCAGGCGCTGGAAGCAACGGCCATCCCAGGCAGCCGGCCAGGACCAGCGCCAGTTGCCGGTGTCCGCCGTACTTATGCACGTACTTATGCATCTTTTTAAAACTCATCGCAAGCGCTCCTGTTGGCCAACTCGCATTATTCGCCCTTAATGGAAGGACGGCTAGTGCGAAAAGTGGGTATTCGAGGTGCGATTTCTTGCTGTGCGGGGGGCGTACCCAGATTTCGCAATGGCGCTGAGTAGATTGCACTATTGTCCGGGCGGTCGCATCATGCGACGATCTGCCGATCCCGCCTGCGTCGCGTGCCGGGCACAACCAACCACCAGAACTGGACATACCTTGAACACTCGCCGCCAATTCATCCAGGGCACGGTCGCGCCGCTCGCTCTGTCCGCCCTCGGTCCGGCGCTCGCCGCGCACGCCTTCGATTCCGCGCTCAAGCCGGCGCCGACAGGCCCGGGTCTGCTCGTCTCGCAGCGCCCGCCCGTGGCGCAGCGAAAATTCGTCAGCGCCGCGGTGGAGCAGACCATCGTCGCGGCCAAGGCGCGGATAGCCGATCCCGAAACGGCGTGGCTGTTCGAAAACTGTTTTCCGAACACGCTCGACACCACCGTCACCACCCGCGTCGTGGAGGGGCGGCCCGACACCTACGTGATCACGGGCGACATCGACGCCATGTGGCTGCGCGATTCGGCCGCCCAGGTCTGGCCCTACCTGCCGCTGATGAAGCAGGACGCGGCGCTGCAGTCGATGATCGCCGGCGTCGTCAACCGGCAGGCGCGCTGCGTGCTGCTCGACCCGTACGCAAACGCCTTTTACGACAATCCCGACAAGGTGTCGTACCATAAGGACGACCTGCCCAAGATGAAGCCCGGTGTCCACGAGCGCAAATGGGAAGTCGATTCCCTATGCTACGTGATCCGGCTGGCGCATGGATACTGGAAGCAGGGCGGCGACGTCACCTGCTTCGACGCACAGTGGCTGGAGGCGATGAAGCTGATCGTGGCGACCTTTCGCAACCAGCAGCGCAAGACGGGCGACGGCGACTATAAATTCAAGCACAAGACCATGTGGCCGAGCGATACAGCGGCCGGTAGCGGGACCGGGCACCCGGTGGCGCCGGTTGGACTGATCGCATCGGTGTTTCGGCCGTCCGACGATGGCACCGTGTTCCCGTTCCTGATCCCGTCCAATTACTTTGCCGCCAATTCGCTGCGCCAACTCGGCGCCATGGTGCGCGCGCTCTACCGGGACCCGGCCTTTCCCGCCGATTGCCTGTCGCTGGCCGCCGAGGTCGAGCGTGCCTTGCAAAAGCACGCGGTCATCGAGCACAAAACCCATGGCAGGATCCTTGCTTACGAGGTCGACGGCTACGGCTCGCACTACCTGATCGACGACTCGAACGTGCCGAGCCTGATCTCGATGGCCTATCCGGGCGCGATCGGTGTGAACGATCCCTTGTACCGATCGACGCGCAAATTCCTGTTCAACGCGGCCAATCAGCCGTATTACGTGAAGGGTCGGGCGGCTGAGGGCACCTCCGGCCCGCACGCCGGGCGCGACATGATCTGGCCGATGGGGATCATCATCCGCGCCATGACCACCAACGACGACGCCGAGATCAAACGCTGCCTCAAGATGCTGGCCGCGACCCACGCCGGCACCGGCTTCATGCACGAGGCATTCCATAAGGACGACCCGGCCAAGTTCACCCGCAAATGGTTCGCCTGGGCCAACACCCTGTATGGCGAAATGATCCTGCGCCTGCTTGAGAGCAAGCCGCATCTGCTGGGCTAGGCGGTAATTTGCTGCGATAGACGCAAGACGGTTCGCTGCCCAAAACTCGTCGGATAATTAAGGCTTGCACCGACAAGGTGCGAGCCATTTTTCTATTGTTCGGGAAGTAGCCGTCGTATCGAATAATATTGGTTCACGAAGAACCTGCATGGTCCTCTATCGTCCTCTTCGTGTGGCTTTTTATGTCATGATGCGCTTTGCCATACCGTCGATGGCCAGCTTGTTCTGGTCGCTGTGCCAGCTATGCTTACGGCGCTCAGCCTCGTGCAACATTTCGCACTTCGGCTAAAAGAATAGCGCTGGCACGCCTGAGGCAGCGCAATGGCTAATCCGGCTCCGGCGGTGCAGGCTTCATCCGGGGCGCGTTGGCGCGCCGGTTGAACAACCGAGTACGTGTCCGCGCCGCCCCCAACATGCAAGCCAATCAACCTCACAGGAGCCCTCTTGAAATATTCACTTCGACATGCTTTGCCGGCGCTCACGCTTGCGTCAACAGTCCTGTTCGCCATGCCGGCGGCATGGGCGCAGCAATCGAGGGAGGCGCCGCCCCCCCGGTCCATGGGGGGCAACCAGGCCGGCGGCTCCCAGTGGGGCCTTGGCATTGGCATCTTCGCGGAGCGACAGCCTTACCGTGAACACAATAACAAGCTGCGCGCTTTGCCGCTGATTATGTACATGAATAAGTACGTCAGCGTCCTCGGGCCCGGCATCGATGTGCACCTGCCTTCCGCGGGTCCGGTCGCGCTGCGGCTGCGCGCGCGGTATTCCTCCGATGGCTACGAGGCCAAGGATTCGCCTTTCCTCGCCGGCATGGCGGAACGCAAGGATAGTGTATGGCTGGGCGGCGCGGCACTCTGGCGCGCCGGTTTTGCCAATCTCTCGGCCGAAATCCTCACCAATCCTTTCGGCAACAGCGATGGCACGAAATTCAAGCTGCAACTCGACCGTCGCTTCATGTCCGGCGCCTTCGCTTTTACGCCGCGCGTCGCGGCGCAGCGGCTCGACGACAACTATGTCGACTATTACTACGGCGTGCGGCAGACCGAGGCGCGCATCGACCGCGCCCGCTACGCGGGGCGGGCCGCGACGAATCTGGAGGTCGGCGTGCGCGTCGACTACGCCATCGCGCAAAAACAAAGCGTGTTCGTCGACCTGAGCACAACGCGGCTGGGCGGCGCAATCGAGCGCAGTCCGCTTGTCGACCGTTCGAGCGCGGGCGTGGCGCGGGCCGGCTACCTTTACCAGTTTTAAGCCAGGACCACCACGGCCGGGATGCGCCGGGTTGCGGCTGCACCGAAGCGATGGACGCTGGCGGTCGCGCGAGCGATTTACCACTCAAAAACTACGGCCCGAATGGTGCTATCACTTCCGACAACAGATCCGGATGATGATCGAGTAGTCTCATAAGGCAGTGCTTTTGTGGGCGGTTCGATGCATAGAGGCACGATCAAGCGCGGGCGGCGCGGCTCAGTTTTGATCCGGCGACCAGCAAGGCCGGGATGCGCCGCGCCTGGCCGCCGAGCCGCTTCCCTCAAAGGCGGATCACAATGCCCTCCTTGCCTTCGCGCGGATAGCGGGTCGTGAACCGCGCTCCGGCGAGCTTGGACTGTTCTTCATATGGCAGCGTGTGGTCGCTGCGATAGTTAAACCACAACACCGGCTTGCGCTTGGAACCGGCGATGATGGCCTCCATCGCCGGCTTGTCGGGGTGCTCGTGCTGGTCGCCGTTGGTGCTGATCAGGTAGTGCTTCGCATCGACCAGGTCGAAAAATCGCGCGTCCAGATTGTTCTTGCTGCCGTGGTGGGACACTTTGACCGCATCGACCTTCAACTGCCTGCCCTCCTTGGCCACCAGCTTCGCAAGGGACTCGTTGATGAGGTCGATGTGCGCATCGGCCAGGAACAGGCACGATTTGCCATTGCAGCGGGCCAGAAAGGCGATGCTGCTGCCGTTGGCGTCGGAGCCATCCTGCCCCTTCAAAAGTTCGCGCAGCGCTTCGCCGATATCTTCCGAACCGAGGGTGCTCTCCTGATCGAGTTTGAATCGGGGCAGCGCTGCCAGTTGCCGCCACGCCTCCTCCAGGTCGCCCACGGTCATCGTGAATTTTTTGAGGTTGTCTTTCCACTTCACCGCCAAGCGGTCGAGCTTTTCGCGGTCCGGCGACAACAGGGTGAGCGTCATGCCGCCGGCGAGCGTCACTTGCGGCAGGGCGGTGCCGGCTTCCACCACCACCGCCTCGCCGTGGAAGGCCTTGTTCCAGGATTGATCTACCCGCGCGTGAATCAGGGCGCTGATCATTTCGCCCTCACGCCCGCCCAGATCGTCCCTGGGGCCGATGTGGCGATAGCCGTTGAACCAGATGTCCGCCGGGCTGATCGGCCAACTGCCGCGCGGCCGCGCCATCATCCGGATCATGCCTTCGATATGGTCGGTGTCGACGTGCGAGATGACCAGCAATTCGACGCGCTTGTCGTCGTCGGGAAGGCGCGCCATGCATGCCTCGAAGGCCTCGTAGGCTTGAATCGGACCGCCGTCGATGCTGATGCGCCGGGTGCGGTCCCCGTCCGCATACTCGATCCACAAGGCGTCACCATGCTTGGCGGGCAGCATCTCGATGCTAAATTTGGTCATTCGGATCTCCGGAATAGTCGATGCGCCAATCGGCGTCGCCGTAAGCGACGACGCATAGCGGCATGATCAGGTTTTGCAACAGGGCTTGCCGTTTCACTTCACGAATTGCTTCGCCGAGCCTGAACGGCTGGTCGCGTTTCTTAAGCAGCTCGGCCGCGATCATCGATGCCACCGCGGCGGCTTGCGAACCGGCCACCGTCGCGATGGTGGCCACGACGGCTGCCGCGCCATTGCTGTTGAAGGCGGTGAGGTGCCGGCTAAAGGCGGCGCTCGCCTGCGCGACATCGCGGCCCAGCAAAATGACGAGCGGCGGTTTTCCGTCCGGCCGCGGACAAACATGGTCGGCGGTGAGGTCGATCGACCTGATCACCTTTTCGCTGATCTCGAGCGAGGCGCCAGCTTGCGTGCCAGCGGCATGCGGCATGCTGAGGATCAGGCGCGGATTGAGGCTTACGACCTTGTCGGCCCATTGCTCCCAGTTCCCGACCTCCACCGCGCTGATGCCGGGAACCGCCAGCGCGCTGCGCAATTTGCCGATGGCCGCTTCAGGCACCCGTTTGCTGCTCGAGAACACCACCGGGCCGCGCACGTCGATCGCATCCGAGTGCCGGGTCGGCTCCGATTGCAGGAAGTACTCCTTGCCGGCGGCCGAATGTTCGTACGACAGCTGATGGCGCTCGATGACCTTGCTGATGCCCCAAAATCCCATCGGGCAGACCCGGTCGCTGGTGCCGCCGCCGCACTGGCCGGGACACGCCCTAATCTTGATGCCGGCACGCCAGTGCTCGCAGAGGGCCGCGCTCTCGAGCGGCGCCGGAAAATCGTAGACGAACTCGATCGGCAAGGTCCCGCTGCGCATGCTCACGACCTGGATGTATTCCTCCTTGGCGATGGCGGCGTTATTGCCCGGGCGTTTCAAATGCTGGCCGATCAGGATCTTCCCGATATAGCTGCCATTCCTTGCCAGACCAATCAATACCGCCCGCCCTTCGGCGCCTTCGATACCGTCGACATACTCACTGGCCTGTTGCGCAACCTTGATCAGGGACGCGCTAAGCGCGCCCCAATGCTCGATCAGCGGCGCGGCATTGGCGATCCATGCGCGCTCGGCGGACAACGCGATCGTGCGCACCTCGCCCGCCAGGGTATGGTTCTCCACGATGGCCAGGTCGAAATAACGGCGGTGGGCGATCTCGCCGAGGTTGTGCCGCACAGGTATCGTCTTCTGCAATTGCGTCGCCTCGGCCATCGCCGCCAACTCGCCTGCCGCCCGGCCGACACCCGCGCTCAGCAAGGCCGTTTGCACGACCCTGCCATGGTGCAGCACGGTGATCCTGGCCTCGAACTGCCCCGTTTTGAGGGGCGTGAAACGCAAGGTGCAAGGCGCGATGGCGCCATCGCGGGGCAGCGTGAGCTTGCCGCTCACCGGCTCCGCCATCTGCGTTGGCTCCATGAGCCACACTGTCAGCGATGCCGTATCGTTCTCGGCGAACAGACCGGTGTCGATGAAACGCGCCTGCAGTGCCTGCCACTCGGCATGCGCCGGGCCAATCCGCACGTCAACCTCGGCGGCCATGCCGGCGACGAAGCCATGTGTCGCCTGCACGCGTTTGCGGCCGTCGGGCAGCACGAAGTACTGCTGCTGCAGGTATCTGTCGGCACGCTGCGCGCTGGCGGCCGGCGCCGGGCGCGCCGCCTTGATCGCGCTGGCGATATCGACAAGGATGGTCGCGCCATCGCTGGCGGTGCTGTAGTTGAGGACCTTGTTGCGCGATTGTGCGTTGCCGCCAAAGGCGCCTGGCAGCTCCAGCTTAAAAGCGGGGAGGGAGTCCATCAGCGTGCCGGCCACGTCTTGTATCCGCAAGCGCGCGAGCGCCTCGGTCAGTTGCACGAACTTTAGCGGTATATGCCTCTCCATGCCCAAAACCAGCGCAGCGTCGCACATCTGGTCCAGCGAAAACTCCAAGACGAAAGCGTTGATCGCTTGGTCGACTCGGTGGCCCGCCGCGCGCGGGTCGATCACAACCACGCCGCTGGCGCGCGTGAGCTTGAACAACCGGTCCATGGTGCTGGCCGCCGGGACGTGTTTGCTGACAAGCAGCAGCAGCTTGCCTTTGATTCGGCCGGGGCCGGCGCGCACGCGTTCGATCAGTTTTGCGGCGCTGCCCCAGAACACGAGGACGTCGCACTTGGACTGCTCGCGCCCGAGTGCGAACTGCCCGCTCAGCCTGCCGGCGGGACTGGCCGAAGCAAGGCCTTCCAGCAGGTCTGCCGGCTTGTTCGCCTCGAAATAGGCGATACGCAGGGGCCAGCCAAGGCGCAGTTGCGCGTCGCGCCCGGCGTACCCACCGCTGATGACGCAGTTCGTCATGCCAAGCCGCGCCAGCGGCGCGCGCCACGCCGCCTGCAAGCCCGGCGCGCTCTGGTTGAGCAGCTTGAACCGCAAGGTCACGTGGGACGGCGTGCGCAGCTCAATGCCGAAGCCCGCATCGCGCCACGTGGTGGGCGAAATGTCGCGCAGCCTGCGTGCCGCGACTGGAAACCGCCATGGAATGCGCCGCCCGCGTTGGGTGCAGGCTTGCACGATCTGATACAGCGCGTCCTCAAGATGCTCCGCGCCGCGCTCAAGCGGGCCCTGTGCAAGGATGATGTCGAGAAAGTCGTATTCCCCGCCCAGGTCGCGGTCCATCGCCGCCTGGCAGATTCCAAGGCTCATCCAAGCGAAACCGAAGTCCTGCTCGCTTGGCAATTGACTCCCGCACCAATCGCGCCAGTCCTCGATTTTGATCGCCAGGTCCATAGTGGGTCAGATCTCGGGGGCGTATTCGGCAAGCCGGTGCCTGAGCAGTGCGCCGCCATGCCGGGAGAGGACGTCCATTTCCTCATCCGACATTCGATTGAGTTGGGTCCTGATCGACGACGCGAATGCGGCGTCGCCGGATTGTTCCTCGCCGTGCGTGCTGTCGATCGAAAACCACAGCGGTCGCGGCCCCTTTTTTGCGTAGTGCCGGTGCAGCAGCCGGTCGAACTGCAGCGCGCGGACCTGCTCCATCATGATGTCGATTCCCGCCTTGAGCGCGGCCACGCCCGATTCGGTCGGCGTGGTGTCGATCGCGAACGGTTTACCGCCATCGCTGACAATGACGTAGTCGAGGCCATTTTCTTCGCCGAGCAAGGGGTTGACACCGAGGTTGTCGTAGACGCCGCCGTCGGTCAGCGTGACGTAGTCGACTTTTTTTGAATGCTTGTAGTCGGCGGCGTCGAGCCGCATGGGCGCGAACAGCGGCGGAAACGCCGACGATGCCGCAACCGCGCGGCAAAGCGGGAACGCGGGTTTGACGACGGCGCCGAGGATGTAGTCGCCCATCTCCGACGGCTTGCCGCCGCCCGCGACGAAAAAGAACATCTTTCCGGTCGCCAGATTGGTCGCGTTGAGGTAAATGCGCGGGCCGCCCGCCAACGATTCCAACGTGGCGCCCTTGAACAGGTGCTCGTCGTACGACGCTGCCAGCTTGTCGGTCCGGTTGTCGAACGGATCGAAGGCGCCCGCCAGCAGGGACGACGCCGTCACCGAGCGGGTCTTGAGGTATTGCTCGAGCAGGTCGAGCTTGTCGGGCGCGCGCCAGTTCAGCGCCACCGTCGCGCCGGCGATGCTGCCGCCGCTGACGCAGGTGATCAGGTCGAGCTTGTCGAGGATGCCGCGCCGGTCCAGTTCGCGCATTACCCCCAGATGAAACGCTGCGGCGCGAAATCCGCCTCCGGACATGGCCAGTCCGATCCGTTTTTCAACGCCATTCACCATGATTGCCATGTTTTATCCCGGCGGCCGAATCAACATTGGACTGGCCGCGAAAACAATTCGATGGAGGCACCGCCGGGGAAACCGGCCCGTCTGTGATGCCGCTTCCTGGCGCACTAGCTGATACGCCCGGGATTAGTCCTACCAACGGTCTCCAGATTCTGCAGTAATTTCGATGTTGCATTCTAATCAAAATTAACTTTATCGCATCTATTTCTTGTGGAGAGGCCTTTGGGTTCCTTGGAGGGTATGCATTTTTGAATAGCCTGAGCCATTAGCTATACGATAATGTATACGCGGGGGACGCGTTTAATTGGGCTCAGAGGCTGAGAGTTTTTCGGGCGTGTCCGAGCAGCCCGCCAGAAAGCGGCAGATCGAGGCGCAAAGCACAGCCATAGCGGGCTATGGCGAGCATTTGCAACGACGAACTGGCGCTTTCTGGCGTGCTGAGCGGGCATGATCGAAAGACTCTCAGCCTCTCAGCCTGTCCCGATGCAACTGGCGCGAGCGTGTTGGGGACAGGCGTCACGATCAACTGGGGAAGGCATGGGCGATCACGTTCGACCGCCTCCGCATACGCAAACCGGCCACCGCGTACCCGCAATTTTTGTACTCGGAGCAGGGCCGGGACGTCATCGCCAGGCATGGCCTGCGCCCGCGTTCGGCAGCGGCCACGCGTTCAACGCAACAAGACCAGCACCGGCGTGGCGTCCGCGCCGCACCAGACAATCGCGTTCTGCTCGAATTGCTGGCCCAATTTCTTGGCAGCCTCGAGCGCGATGCCGAGAACCAGGAAACTCGCTTCGGCCGGCCATTCGCCCTCGATGCCGTGGCCCGCGCCGGGCAGATAAGCCAGGCTGCGCGACTTGATGACGGCTTCGAGCTGCGCGTCGCGGCGCGCGTTGTCGGCCTCGGGCGCGGGAGCGCCATGCGGATTGAACGCCGTGATGAACGCCGCGCTGGCGGCATCGCAACGCGCGTACAACGCGCCCAGCGCCTCGCTCGCCACGCCGACCGACAGCGTGAACGGTGGTTCCGCGTCGACGCGGTAGCGCGCAGTTTGATAAGAAAGAATCGTGGCGGGGTCGATCAGCGATGCAGTCTCCATAAGCTCTCCTCGATTGCGGCGGTGGTTAGAGATTTATTGTTTATATTAACTTGTAAATGCAGGTTGGGGTTATTGGGCGGGTGTTGCAAACCCCAAAAACCGGCTCCTAAATCGACCGGAATGTGCGCGCCGGGCAGTGCCCAACTGTTATAGTTAGTCAACAATTGGGAGCGGGGGGGAATGACGAGAATCGCAAGGTTGACGAGTTCCTTGCCCCTGGTGCTGGGTGTAATCGTGCTATGCGCTCGGTGGTTGCACCTCGAGGCCGTGGTGCGCCTTAGCGCCAATACTGTGGCGATGGTGCCCAACAAGCGCGCTTTGCTCCATGCGCTCGCGATGCGTTTTCCGGCCGGTGCGGCACGCGCGGGGCCGGCGCCGCGAGGCAGGCATGAGGCGAGCGGCCAGTGCGCTCGCCACGCTCGCCGCCGCCCTGGCGCTGCTCGCGCTGGGCGCATGCGGCAACGAGGGCGCCGGTGGCAACGGGCGCGCGGGTGCCAATACGGCGCAACCGGGCAAGGGCGCCCAGGCGCCGCTGCGCATTTCCGGCTCGAACACGATCGAACCGCTGGTCGGGGCGCTGGCCGAGCGCTTCCAGGCGCTGTATCCGGCGATCGCGATCGAGGTCACGGCGGGCGGCTCGCGCCGCGGCATCGCTGACGTGCGCGGGGGCGTCGCCGATATCGGCATGGTCTCGCGCAACCTCAACGACGCGGAGCAGGACGTGCAGAGTTTCCCGATCGCGCGCGACGGGGTCGGCCTGATCGTCCACCGCGACAATCCGGTCAGGGAGCTCTCGGGCGCGCAGGTGAGCGCGATGTACACCGGCGGTTTCGCCAATTGGCGGCAGGTGGGCGGGGGCGACGCGCCGATCATCGTGTATTCGCG
The DNA here is from genome assembly GCF_003011895.2 of Massilia glaciei. Classification (GTDB taxonomy): domain Bacteria; phylum Pseudomonadota; class Gammaproteobacteria; order Burkholderiales; family Burkholderiaceae_D; genus Telluria_A; species Telluria_A glaciei. Next base: position 26,238 of record NZ_PXWF02000279.1, read on the forward strand.
GCCGAACGGGCGCAGTTCCCTGGACCAGTTCCTTGAGTATTTCAAGCTCGACAAGGCGGCACTCAGGGCGCACAAGGAGATCGGCGACAACGCGCCGACCATCGCCGCCGTGGCGGCCGAGCGCAACGCCATCGCCTTCGTTTCGCTCGGCGAGGCCGAGATCGGCATCCGCGGCGGCGCGCCGATCAGGCTGCTCGTGTTCGACGGCGTCGCCGCGTCGGCAGGCAATGTGCGCAACGGCGATTATGCGATCCTGCGCCCGCTGATGCTCGTGACCAAGGACCTGCCGCAGGGCGACGCCAAGAAATTCATCGATTTCTGCCTGTCCGCGCAAGCGACGGACCTGGTGCGCAAATTCGGTTTCATCCCGTATATGGACTGATCCATGGCGCGAGCGGAGCGAATGGCATGGCGGACCATCAAACGCGGCGCCTTCAGCGTCAAGCAGGAGCTGGCGATCGGCTTCGCGGTCGTGATCTCTCTGCTGCTGCTGCTGCTCGTCGGCGCGCTCGCCGTGTACAGCCAGCGGCGCTCGACCGTAGCCGTCGACAAGCTGCTGTACCAGGACGCCGGCTGGCCGAACTGACGCTCGAGAGCAAGAACGCCCTGCTCAAGGCGCGCCGCTTCGAAAAGGATTTTTTCCTCAACCACCGCGAACTGGGCTTCACCGAGGCGAAGGCGCGCTACGCCACCTTCGTGCGCGCCCAACTGGCCGACGTGCGCGCGCACCTGGGCGAGATCCGGGTGCTGGAGCGGCGCGCCCATGTGGTGCGACAGACGCGCGACATCGAGATCGTGCTCGATAAATACGAACAGGGTTTCCTCGCTGTGGTCGAGCTCCAGGGACGGCGCGGCTCCCATCAGAGCGGGCTGGCCGGGCTGCTGGAGGAGAAGGCGCGGCCTTCGGCGCGGCCGTCGAACGCGCCGGCCCGCGCCGGCTGCGGATCGATCTGCTGGTCCTGGTGAACGCGAAAAACGCCTACTTCCTGCTGCCGCGCGAGCGCAGGCAGCGCGAAGTGCGCGCCGCGCTGGCGAAGCTGGCCGCGGCCGGCGCGGCCGCGCCGATCGCCGCCGCCGAGCGCGCCGCCATCGCCCGGATCGCGCAAGGCTATATCTCGGTCTTCGACGCTTACATCGGTGCGGGCGAAAAAATCGACGCCGCCAGGGACGCCTACCTTAGGGCGGTGCACACGGCCGAGCCGCTGCTCGAGAACCTGCACGTGACCGCCAACCACGACGCCGAGGCCACGCGCGCGCGGGTGCGCCACGAGGCGGTGCTGACGAGCCGCGCGATCGTGCTGGCCGGCGCGGCGGCCACCCTGATCGGTTTTTTGGTGGCGTTCTACGTCTCGCGCAACATCTCGCGTTCGGTGCGCGAGTCGATGCGCTTCGCCGAGCGGGTCGCCGCCGGCGACCTCAACAGCCGCATCAAGCCGCCAAGGCAGACCGAGTTCGCGGCGCTGGCGCAGGCCTTGAACACGATGGCCGACTCGCTGCTGGCGTCGCGCCGCGGCCAGGAGACGCGCGCCGGCAAACTCGAACGGCGGGTCGAGGCCCGCACCGACGAGCTGGCCGGCGCCAACGCCGCCCTGATGGCCGAGATCGAGACGCGCAAGCTCACCGAGGCGGCGCTGTACGCGGCCAAGGAGGCGGCCGAGGCGGCCACCAGCGCCAAGAGCGGTTTCCTGGCCAATATGAGCCACGAGATCCGCACCCCCATGAACGGCGTGATCGGTCTGACCGCCTTGCTCCTCAAAACCACCCTGAGCGCGCGGCAGCGCGACTACCTGACGATGATCAAGACCTCGGCCGACTCGCTGCTGCGCCTGCTCAACGACATCCTCGACGTCTCCAAGCTCGAGGCGCGCAAGCTGGTGCTCGACAGCGTCGAGTTCGACCTGCGCGAGGCCATCGGCGACATGCTCAAGCCGTTCGCGGCGGCGGCCAACGCCAAGGGAGTCGAATTGACCTTCCATGTCGCGCCCGCTTTGCCGCGGCTGCTGACGGGCGACCCCGGGCGCCTGGCCCAGGTCATCGTCAATTTGGTCGACAACGCGCTCAAGTTCACGCGCGAGGGCGGGGTCGCGCTGCGCGTGGCGCCGGCCGCCGCGCGGGCGCCGGACGCGGACGACGCAGCGCTGCTGCTGCGCTTCGAGGTGCGCGACACCGGCATCGGCATCACGCCCGAACAGCAGGCGCTGGTGTTCGAAGCGTTCACCCAGGCCGACAGCTCGACCACGCGCCAGTTCGGCGGCACCGGGCTCGGCCTGACCATCGTGGCGCAGCTGGTGGCGCTGATGGGGGGCCGCAGCT
>NZ_PXWF02000028.1 GCF_003011895.2 Massilia glaciei
GCTATCCAACCGCTCTCCCGCTGGGTGACCAGTGCGCAAACATCTGGGGGAACACTTCCCTCATCTTGCCAAGCCATTCGACACTGCGGCGCTTGTGCGCCTTCAGCGTTTTATACTTCCGTCTGGCCCACTGCCGAAGCCTGCCATCAATGTAGCTGGCAAGCTCGAGCATTGCTGTCCGATAGAATTCCCCATAGTATTGCCACCATCCCCTTATGACCGGGTTGTATTGCTGCGCCAGATCGGCAAGTTTCGCCGATGTCTGGCGGTGTAGCTTCCATCCGCGCACGGTTTTGCGCATGTCCTTCAAGGCAGCCTCGCTCACCCCCGGCAGGAAACTTGTAAATGGCCGGTTCTGTTTGTTCAGCGCCTTTCTCGGTCGAAACGTAAATCCGAGGAACGTATACTTCACGTTCGGATAGCTGCCCGTGCGACGGCTGTGTCTGCAATATACGATCTTTGACTTTTCAGGGTGCATCGTCAATCCACATTCCCCCAACCGCGATGCGATCATCTGCATCACGGCCTCCGCTTGCTTCTGACTACCACAGTGAACCACCGCGTCGTCGGCATAACGGGCGAACGGACATTGAGGATAGGTGCGTTGCATCCAGCAGTCGAACGCGTAATGCATGAACAGATTCATCAAGATCGGACTGACCACCCCT
>NZ_PXWF02000280.1 GCF_003011895.2 Massilia glaciei
CAGTTCGGCGGCACCGGGCTCGGCCTGACCATCGTGGCGCAGCTGGTGGCGCTGATGGGGGGCCGCAGCTGGGTCGACAGCGCGCTCGGCGAGAGCACCGTCTGCCATTTCACGGCGCGCTTCGGGGTGCCGGCGCAAACGGCGCCGCAACGCCCGCCGGCGGCCTTGTTCGAGGCGGCGCGGGTGCTGGTGCTCGACGACAACCGGACGCACTGCCAGATCGTGGGGGAGCTGCTCGAGGGCCTGGGCATGCGCCCGGAACTGCTCCACGATGGCGCGCACGCGCTCGCGCTGCTGCGGCAGGGCGCGCGGGACGGCGCGCCGTTCCGGCTGGCCCTGATCGACACCCGGATGCCGGGCTTCGACAGCTACGCCCTGGCCGACGCGATCAGGACCGATCCGGCGCTCTGCCACGGCACGCTCATGATGATGTCGTCGAGCGACATGGCCGGCGAAATGACGCGCTGCGCCGAGCTCGGGCTGACGCACTGCGTGAGCAAACCGATCAAGCAATCGGAACTGTTCGAGGCGCTCGCCGCGCTGCTCGATCCGGGCAGCGCCGCACGCCGCCGCGCTGCCGGCCGCGCCGGACGCCGCCGCCGCGCTGCGGCAGGGCGCGTCGGCACGCGGCAGCGCCGGGCCGGGCGCGATGCATGTGCTGGTGGCCGAGGACCACCCGGTCAACCAGGCGCTGGTGGGCGCGATCCTGGACGCGTGCGGCCACAGCTACCGGTTCGCCGCCAATGGGGTCGAGGCGCTCGCGCTGTTCGAGCGCGAGCGCTTCGACCTGATCCTGATGGATGGCCAGATGCCCGAGTTGGACGGCTACCAGGCGAGCGCCGAGATCCGCCGGCGCGAGGCGGGCAGCGGCGGGCATGTGCACATCATCGCCGTCACCGCGCACGCGATGAAAAACGACCGCGAGCAATGCCTGGCTGCGGGCATGGACGACTACCTGACCAAGCCGATCGTTGCCGAGGAGCTGGTCGCGCTGCTGCGGGCCTGTCCGCCGGGCGTGGCCGCCGCCGCGGCAGGGGCGGAATCGGCGGAAGCGGCGGAAGCGGCGGGAGCGGCGGGAGCGGCGGGAGCGGCTGCCACGAAGGCCGCTCCGACGCCGCAGCGCGAGGCCGCAGCCGCAGCCGC
>NZ_PXWF02000281.1 GCF_003011895.2 Massilia glaciei
CGCTTTTGAATTGAGAACTGCTGGTCTTCGACCACGAAGATATCGTCCGGCAGGATCGCGTGGGTGCAAAAAGAGATGTTGCGGGGGGTCTCGATGGCGTCCAATCCCTGGCGCGACTTGAACCATTGGCGGTTTTTGTCGACCAGGCTGACCAGCACGATCGGTGCGTGCAGTGTTTCGCTCACCATTTTGGTGAGGCGGTCGAAGCGCCATTCGGGCGGCGTGTCGAGCAGCCGAAGCGCCTGCAGCGCATCGAGCCGGCTCGCTTCGTCCCAAGCCATCGGGACCGGATTGACGTCTGCCACAGCGTTTCCTTTAAGCGTATTGACGAACCATGTTGAACAACTCAGCCTCTCAGACAGCAGACATCAGACATCAGACATCAGTATCGTTGGGCCGTGCGCGCCTGTCAAACGGACGCGGGATCCTCGCGCCGAGGCTCCCGCCGTGGCGGCGCGAGCGCTATCGGCGCGGCCAGTTCGGGGTGCAGCCCGAGGTGGCCATGGTAGGCGGCGGCGATTGCGGCCATGTCGCGCGCCGGCTCGCCGCTAAGCGTGAGCGTGTCGATCACGCCGATCTCCTTGTTTGGATAATCGAAATAGACGATCCGCAGCGGCACCTTGGCCATGACGGTGAGATGGTAAAAGCCGCTGCGCCAGGTGTCGCGGTAGCTGCGCGTGCCCTCGGGCGCGAGCGCGAGCCAGAACCAGTCGGCCGCCAGCATGGTGTTGGCGAGGCGCCGCGTTGCGCCCGTCGACGAGGCGCGTTCGACCGGCACGCCGCCCCACGAGCGCAGCATGGGTCCGAACAGCTTGCCGAACCAGCCCTTGAACAGCGCCTCCTTGCCGAGCCAGCGGAAGGGGACGCCGATCGCCCATTTGCCGAACAAGCCGAGGAAAAAATCCCAGTTGGACGTGTGCGGGTAGACCACCGCCACGCCGCGCGGCCCCGGCAGCGGCTTGAACCGCACGCGCCAGCCGAACAGCCGCAGCACGCGCAGCGCGCTGCGCTGGCCGAAGGTGGCCAGGGTCGCCGTGTCCAGTAAATACTCGTCCATATGGTCTCCATCGCGCCCGCGTGCGCGGGTCTCGTTCTTGCCGTTTTTTTATTCCGCGACACACATAATTGCCGTGTGGAATTCAATGCGTACGCATTCTATAGCGCGCCCCGGCGAAAGAAAAGCAAAGTTGCTGGCATCGATTCGACGCTTCTAGTATTATGGAATAATTGAATCGACAGGCTCTCAGCCACACCATGGAAACAAAGAACGCATTGGCCGCGCTCGCCGCGGTCGCACAGGAATCGCGGCTGGCCGTGTTCCGGCTGCTGGTCCAGGCCGGCCCCGGCGGCATGCCCGCCACCGGCATCGCGGAGCAACTCGGGATCGCGCCGTCGTCGCTGTCGTTCCACCTTAAACACCTGGCGCACGCCAACCTGGTCATCCAAAAACACGAGGGCAGGTTCATTATCTACAGCGCCAATTTCGAGACCATGAATGCCTTGCTCGGTTTCTTGAGCGAGAACTGCTGCGGCGGCGCGCCCTGCGGCCCGGCGGCGTGCGCGGCGCCGGCCGCCGACATGGTGGCTACCGACACGGTGTCGCCATGACGCGCGCGCGCCGCCTGGTGGCCGAGGGCCTGGGCACGGCGATGCTGCTGGCCGTGGTGATCGGCTCGGGCGTCATGGCCCAGAATCTGGCCGGCGGCAACGTCGCCATCGCGCTGCTGGCCAACACCATCGCCACCGGCGCCGGGCTGGTCGCGCTGATCCTCATGTTTGGCACGATCTCGGGCGCGCACTTCAATCCGGCGGTGACGCTGTCGGAGGCCTGGCAAAAGAACATGCCGGTGTCGGAGGTGGCGCCGTATATCGGCGCCCAGGTGGCCGGCGCCTTCGCCGGGGCCGCCGCCGCGCACCTGATGTTCGACCTGCCGCTCTTTTTCGCCTCCGAGCATGTGCGCAGCGGGCCGTCGCAATGGTGGAGCGAGTTCGTGGCCACCTTCGGTTTGCTCGGCGTGATCATCGGCTGCTCGCGCAGCCGCCCCGGGCTGACGCCGTTCGCGGTGGCCGCGTACATCACGGCCGCCTACTGGTTCACCGCCTCGACCTCGTTCGCCAATCCGGCCGTCACGCTCGCGCGCGCCGCCAGCAACACCTTCGCCGGCATCCGGCCGCAGGACGCGCCCGGATTCATCGCCGCCCAACTGCTGGGCGCCGCCTGCGCGACGCTGCTGTTTTGCTGGCTGTATCCGGCCGCCCACAAGGAGGCGAGCGTGGCCGGCACGGTCTCGCCGGGCGACTTTTCAACGACATCCACCGACTAAGAAAGCGACATGGACATCACGATTTACCATAACAACCGCTGCGGCACCTCGCGCAACACGCTCGAGATGATCCGCAACACGGGTGTGGAGCCGACCGTTGTCGCCTACCTCGAGCAGCCGCCTACACGCGCGGCGCTGAGCGGCATGATCGCCAAGGCCGGCCTGACGGTGCGCGAGGCGATGCGCAGCAAGGAGGCCTTGTTCGAAGAGCTGCGCCTGGACGCGCCCGGTGTGGGCGACGAAGCGCTGCTCGACGCCATGCTGGCGCACCCGATACTGATCAACCGGCCGTTCGTGGTCACGCCGCTCGGCGTGCGCCTGTGCCGGCCGTCGGAGCTGGTGCTCGACATCCTGCCGGCGCCGCAGAAGGGCGCGTTCACCAAGGAGGACGGCGAGGCCGTGGTCGACGCCGACGGCAAGCGGCTCAAATGAGCGATACCCTGCCGAACCTGCGCGAGGCGCAGTTTGCCGTACCCACCGCCGCGCAACTCGAGCCGGCCGAGCGCTACGACCATCCGCCGCGCATCCTGCTGTTGTATGGCTCGCTGCGCGAACGCTCGTTCAGCCGCTTCCTGACGCAGGAGGCGGCGCGCATCCTCACGCGCATGGGGGCCGAGGTGCGCATTTTTGATCCGCACGATCTGCCGATGACCGACAGCGTGCCCAACACCCATCCGAAGGTGGCCGAACTGCGCGCGCTGGCGTTCTGGTCCGAGGGGCAGGTGTGGTGCAGCCCGGAGCGCCACGGCGCCATCTCCTCGGTCATGAAGAACCAGATCGACTGGATTCCGCTCGAGGTGGGATCGACCCGTCCGACCCAGGGGCGCACGCTGGCTGTGATGCAGGTGTCGGGTGGCTCGCAGTCGTTCAATACGGTCAACACCCTGCGTTTGCTGGGGCGCTGGATGCGGATGGTGACGATTCCGAATCAATCGTCGGTGCCCAAGGCGTATGAACAGTTCGACGAGGAGGGCCGCATGAAGCCGTCGCCTTACTACGAGCGGCTGGTCGATGTGATGGAGGAGCTGTTCAAGTTCACGCTGCTGGTGCGCGAGCGCAGCGACTATCTGGTTGACCGGTATAGCGAGCGTTGCGATGCCGCGCGCAAGGAAGAAGCGCGTGAGGGTGTGAAGTAGATATTCGTCCAGGTGAGTGCGGCGAGGCATGCCTCGCCCACGGGGGCGGAGCGAGACAATGGTTCGGCTCTCCTTGCGGAGGTTCCCTAGAAATCTAATCGGTCCCTGTTACAGTTCCAAGGCCCGCCGCTTTCAGCCATAATGTCTTATGGACACTATAAATCGCGCGGCCATGCATGCTGCTATCGGCGCCTCGCTGGCATCCCTTTGTCTGCCGGCGTTCGCCATCGATTGGAGCGGCGTGGTTGACATGCGCGCCGTGTATGCGCACGCGGACCAGAGCTGGACCCGCGAAGGCCTTGGCAAACTGCGCTATGACGGTTCCAACGACGGCCTTCGCCTCGGCCAGGCCATGCTACGCGGGCAGGCCGAGCTGGCCGACACCGTCAGCGCCACCCTCGTATTGAGCGCCGAGGACGACCGCAACGGCATCGTCGACGTGACCGAAGCGTGGCTGCGCTGGTCGCCGCTGCCGTCGGGCCCATGGAAAACCAGCGTCAGGGCCGGCGCGTTCTTCTCGCCGATGAGCCTCGAAAACAACGGCATCGGCTGGACCCCGACCCGCACCATCTCGACCTCGGCCATCAACAGCTGGATCGGTGAGGAACTGCGCACCCGCGGCCTCGAAGTGAGCACGGTGCGGCGCGGGCGCATGCTCGGCCAACCGCACGATGTCGGTTTCAGCGCGAGCGTGTTCGATGGCAACGACGCGGCCGGCTCCCTGCTGGCCTGGCGCGGCTGGAGCATCAGCGACCGCATCACGGGCTTGAGCGAGCCGCTGCTCATGGCCGACCTGCCCGTGTACCGCCCCGATGGCAGGCTCAAGAAGCAATGGCGCTCGATCCGCGTGTTCAAGGAAATCGACGACCGGATCGGCTTCCAGCTCGGCGCCCAATACGGCTACGGCGGCTGGCTCGAGCTGGCCGCCACCAAATACGACAACCGCGCCAACCCCACCATCATCAAAGAAGGCCAGTACAGCTGGCGTGTGCGCTTCGAGCACGTCAGCGCACGCGTGCGGGCCAAGGGATGGGAAGTGCTGTTCCAGGCGATGGATGGCCAAACCTGGATGGGCGCGCCGGGCGCCGGCGTCGATTTCCGCGCCTGGTTTTTGCTGGCCAGCCACCCGGTCGGCGCCGGCAAGGTGTCGCTGCGCTACGACCGCTTCAAGTTGCGCGAGGACGACGTGGTTCCCGAGGACCCCAACGGCGAGCACGGCGGCGCGGTGGCGCTCGCCTATGCGCGCCCCCTCACGCCAAAACTGACCCTGGTGGCCGAGGCGCTTGCCGTGGACAGCACGCGGCCCGCGCGGGCCCTGCTCGGCGATGCGCCACATCAACGCGAGAGCAGTGTGACGACTTCGCTGCGCTGGCGCTTCTAATATACTGGGCGACTTCGTCGACCAGGGAGCTTGCCATGGCTGATGACGCATCGAATGTTGATTTTGTGATTGCGCGGGTGTTCGACGCCCCGCGCGAGCTGGTCTTCCGCACCATGACCGAGACGGCGCACCTGGCGCGCTGGTGGGGCCCGAAGGGCTGCCAGATCGAGGTCGCCAAACACGCGCTCAAGCCGGGCGGGGTGTTTCATTACTGCATGCGCTTCGCCCCCGGAATCGAGATGTGGGGCAAGTTCGTCTACCACGAAATCTCGCCCGAGCGCCTGGTCTGGGTCAACGGCTTCGCCGACCCGCAGGGCAATTCGATTCCCAATCCTATGAGTCCGGTGTGGCCGCTCGGGGTGCTCAACACCACCGTCTTGACGGAGCAGGGCGGCAAGACCACGATGACCATGAGCTCGGTCCCGATCGGCGCGAGCGAACTCGAACGCGAGGCGTTTTTGGCCGGCCATCCCTCGATGCGGGACGGCTTTTGCGGGACGTACGACCAGTACGCCCTCTACCTCGCCAGCCTCAAGGCCGGCTGAGGCGGGGTGTCTACGCCGACAGCGCCGGGTAGTCGGTGTAGCCCTCGGCGGTCGCGCCGTAGAAGCGGTCGGCGCGCACCGGATTGAGCGCGGCGCCCGTTTGCAGGCGGCGCGGCAGGTCCGGATTGGCGATGAACCATTGGCCGAACGCGACCGCGTCGGCCTCGCCGCCGGCCAGCAGTTGGCCGGCCGTCTCGGCGGTCATCTTCTCGTTGGCGATGTAGACCCCGCCGAACGCCTGTTTGAGCTGCGGGCCGAGGCGGTCGTCGCCCAGCCCTTCGCGCGCGCAGATGAACGCGATGCCGCGCTTTTTGAGTTCGCGCGCGACGTGGCCGAAGGTGGCCAGCGGGTCGGAGTCGCCCATGTCGTGCGCGTCGCGCCGCGGCGCCAGGTGCATGCCGACGCGGCCGGCGCCCCAGACCTCGATGCAGGCGTCGGTCACCTCGAGCATCAGGCGCGCGCGGTTTTCGATCGAGCCGCCGTAGCTGTCCTCGCGCGTGTTGCTGCCGTCCTGCAGGAATTGGTCGAGCAGGTAGCCGTTCGCGCCATGTATCTCGACGCCGTCGAAACCGGCCAGCTTGGCGTTCTCGGCGCCCTTGCGGAAGGCCGCGACCACGCCGGCCAGTTCGGCCGTGTCGAGCGCGCGCGGGGTGGGGTAGTCGCGCATCGGGCGCACCAGGCTCACATGGCCGCGGGCCGCGATCGCGCTCGGGGCGACCGGCGCCGCGCCGTCCAAAAACACCGGGTCCGATATGCGGCCCACGTGCCACAGCTGCAAAAAGATCCGGCCGCCGGCCTGGTGCACCGCCTTCGTCACCCCGGACCAGCCGGCGACCTGCTCGTCGGACCAGATGCCCGGCGTGTCGGCGTAACCGACGCCCTGTGGCGTGACCGCGGTCGCCTCCGATAAAATCAGGCCGGCCGAGGCGCGCTGCACGTAGTACTCGGCCATGAGGGCGTTGGGCACGCGGGCGCCGCCGATGGCGCGGGCGCGCGTGAGCGGCGCCATGATGACGCGGTTGGGCAGTTCGAGGTCGCCGATGGTGATCGGATCGAATAGGCTGGGCATGCGGTGCTCCTAAAGTGCGTTGTTCATATGGTCGAGGAAGGCCTTGATGGTCCCCTCGTTGCGTTTGAAGAAAATCCATTGCCCCACGCGGCGCGATGTGACCAGCCCGGCCGCCTGCAGGACCGCAAGGTGGGCCGAGACGGTCGATTGCGACAGGCCCACGCGTGAGTTGATCAGGCCGGCACACACACCGATGTCGAGCGGGTGGTCCTGCTGCGCGAAATGCGTTTGCGGCTCGCGCAGCCAGTTGAGTATCTGGCGGCGCACCGGGTTGGCCAGGGCCTTGTGGATCGCGTCGATGTGCATGGTGGTGATAGGACGTATATCGCGGCTTCGCGAAGCAAATATCGTTAAGATTGGATTCAAGAATCGCTATTCTACGATATGTTTGAAAAGCTCGCTTGCGTCGGCTCGGTTAGAATGACCAGATGAATTATCTAGCCCATGTTTTCCTGGCCCGCCAGAGCGACGCCGCCATGGTCGGCGCCTTGTTGGGCGACTTTGCCAAGGCCGACGTGAGCGCGCTTTATCCGCCCGAGGTCGCGCAGGAGATCATGCTGCACCGGCAGATCGACACCTTTACCGACAACCATCCGATCGTCAAGGCGGCGGTCAACACCTTCGCCGCGCCGCACAGGCGCTTTGCCGGCATCATCGTCGACGTGTTCTACGACCATTTGCTGACGCGGCGCTGGGCCAGCTACAGCGCCGTTCCCCAGCAGCAGTTCATCGGCCGCTTTTACCGGGCGCTGGCCGCGCACGAGGCGATGTTGCCGGAAAGGCTGCGTGGCATCATGCACATGATGATCGAGCAAGACTGGCTCGGCTCGTACCAGGAATTGTCGGGCGTGGAGCTGGCGGTGCGCCGCATTTCGCAAAGGCTGAGCCGGAACGGCCATCTGCTGCGCGACGGCCTTGGCGATTTGCGCGACAACACCACCTCGATCGCGGCCGGCTTCGACCAGTTTTTTCCCGAACTGATGCTTTTTGTCGACGTCCAGCGTGCAAACCGCACAAATCTTGTCAGCGTTGATTTAAATATTACATAAAAGAAACTAAAGTTGCTCCGCGCGGTGTAAGATTCGGAAACGAATTAATCCCCGATGGAGGGTAGAGCCGTGCTGAAACCAGAACTAATCTTGACTGCGCTACTAATCGTTGCCATCGCAGTGACGGCATTCCTCCTGATGCGCCGTTCTGCGGCGCTCGCCCGCAGCCGTGACGCGGCCAGGCTGGCGGCCGACGAGATCGCGCGCATCAAGGCGGAATACCTGGTCGAGGCCGCGCGCGCGGAGACCGAACGGATCGAGGCGGAAATGGCCGATGCGGCGGCCGCGCAACTGGTCGCCCTTCGAATCGCCGCCGAGGCCGCCGAGGCCGCCGAGGCCGCCGAAGCAGTGGGGCTCGCGGGGCGGGATGAGGCGAGCGCCCGCGCCCTGGCAGATGCCGCGTTGAAAGAGGCGGTGCGGCTTGAGGCCAACCGTTCGGCCGCCGAGGAAGCAGCGCGACGGGTGGTCGAGCAATTGCAGGCCGAGCGCGCCGCAGCCGTGATCGCCCAACGGGGCGAGCGGGAGCTTGCCGAGGCGCGGCGCCTGGCCGCCGAGGACGCAGAACGGCTGGAGGCGGAACGCGTCGCCGCCAAGAACGCTTTTTTCCTTGCGCAGCGCCTTGCGGCGGAGGAGGCCGCCCGTGTCGAAGCCGCGCTCGCCGCGGCCGAAGAAACAGCCCGCCGCAGCGCGCTGGCCGAAGCGGTGCGTCTGAAAGCGGAGCGGATCGCTTTTGAAGAAGCGCTGCGGGTCGAGGCCGAACAGATTGCCGCCGAGGCGGCTGCGCAGGTCGAGATCGCGCGCCTTGCGGCACAGGCCAGCGCGCGCGTCGAGGCGGCACGCGTCGAGGCCGAACTGGCCGCGCGCCTGGAAGCGGAGCGCCAGGCGGCCGAGGATGCTGCCCGGGTCGAAGCCATGCTCATGGCGGCCGAGAGTGCCGCGCTGGCCAAGGCCGCGCGCATCGCCGAAGCCCATGCCGCGCGCCTTGAGGCGGCGCGCATCGCCGAAGTTGATGCCGCCCTCATTGAAGCGGCGCGCGTTGCCGAAGCCGATGCCGCCCGCCTTGCAGCGGCGCGCATTGCCGAAGCCGATGCCGCCCGGCGTGAAGCGGCGCGCATCGCCGAGGAGGCGGCCGCGCTCGCCGCAGCCGAAAAAATCGCGGCCGCCGCCCTCGAGGCCGCCGCGCTGGCCGCCGCGTCCGCAGTCGCCATCGCGCCGAGCAAGCAAGCCGAGCCAAAATCGGCTGCCGACACCGTCGTGCTGCTCGCCGACGACTCCAAGGTGGTGCGCATCAAGACCAACCGCTTACTGCTCAACAATCAATTCCAGGTGCTGCTCGCCGAGGATGGCCTCGACGCGGCCAAGCAAATCGCAGCAAGGCTTCCCGACATCATCATCACCGACGTCGAAATGCCCGGCCTGGACGGCTTCGAACTGACAAGGCAGCTGCGCGAGAGCCCCTTGACCGCGCACATTCCGATCATCATGATCACCGGCGCCGAAAGCTACGAGGAAAAGGCGGCAGAGGCGGGCGTGGACGTACTGCTCGGAAAGCCGTATCCCGAATCGGTGATGATCGAGCACATCCATCGTCTCATGCGCGTGGGCCGCAAGGTGGCGGGCGAAGCGGCGATCGCCTGAGGACGGCGGCGCCGCGGCTTGCGACGCCAGCCGTCCTGCTGCTTAAGCCCAGGCCGCCCCGAAACGGTGGCCGTCGTTGTCCTCGTAACCGGTCAGCAGGCGCGTCATGCTGCCGCTTGAAAGCTGTTTGTTGAATTCCTCCTGGAACTGCGCCGCGTTCTGACCGTGGCGCGCCAGCACCGACGGCGCCTTTTCCTGCCAGATCGCGGTGAAGTGCGGCGCGCCCGCATGGGTGTACGCGTTCAAATACATCAGCTTGCGTCCGGCGCCCGTGTTGGTCGTGAACTGGGCCTGGTACTCGATCGAGCTCAGGAAGCTCTTCGCGAAGAAGGCGCCCACGTCCCGCTTTTCGTACAGACCGGCGTAACTGAGCTTGTTGTTGGGCGAGACCACGCTAAGGTTGATCGGACGCCAGCCGGCGGCGGTGAGGGTGTCGAATTTTTGCTGGTGCTGCTCGCGGGTCAGGCCATGGTAGGCGGTCCGGGCGCTCGCGGCGGATTTGACGAAGATGCTCGCGTAACGCACCTCGTTGCCGCTTAGGTAACTTTCAATCTGGTACAGATGGAAGCCCTGGCCCGTGCGGCTGTCGAATTCGGCCTGGTATTGGGCGCCGGTCATGCCGTGCCGCGCGGCCCAGGCGTTGCCATCGTTTGGATGGAAGATCGCGTTGAAATAGACCCTGCCGTTGACCTCGTAGCCGTCGATCCAGACCGGACGGTAGCCCGAACTGGTGGCGCGGTCGAATTCGGCCTGGTAGTTGGCCTCGGGAATGCCGTTGCGGGTCACCTCGCCCCAGCCCGGCGGATACCACGCTGGCGCGGTCGTCGCCGGCCAGATCGCCATCGGCATCTCGGAAAAACCCTGGTCCTCGGCCTTGACCCATTTTACGGCCGCGTCGGGCGGGGTCAGCGCGGTGCGGTCGATCATGTAGGTGTTGCGGAACGGGAGCGGGCGCAGCGGGCCGGCCCAGGGCTTGGTCGCCTCGATCGCATGGATGTGCAGATGCGGCGCCGTCGAGTTGCCCGAGTTGCCGGCCAGGCCCAGGAAGTCGCCGCGCTTGATGGCCGCGCCGAGCTTGGTGAATTTCGAGTTGAGCGAGTTCGGCTGCAGATGGGCGTAGACGACGGCCTCGTCGCCGTGCTGGAGCCAGAAGTGGTTGCCCTCGACCGGGCTAGGGGTGGGCGCTTGCGTGCCCATCTTGGTGTTGTTCGGCATGTCATTCTTGAAGCCGATGACGGTGCCGTCGGCCATCGCGTAGATCGGCTTGCCCCAGATGCGGTAATGGTTGTTCTGACTGCCGTCCTTGCCGGCGAGCTTGTCGTTCCAGCCCTTGCTGGCAGGGTCGAAGGCGATCACCCCCATGTCATAGGCGAACAACTGGCTGCCGTCGCCGGCGGCCGCGTGCGACTCGCCGCGGCCGGACCAGTACTCGCCGACGCGGAAATCGTGGGCCTTGGCCGGAAAGTCGTAGCTGCCGCCGGCGACCGGGCTCCGGTGCGGCTTGAGCGGCATGATGAGCACGACCGGGTCCGGGAAGCCGTCGGCGCTCAGGCTCAATTTGATCTGGCCGGGGGCGGGCATCGGCAGCGAGATGTTGTTGTCGGGTTGGAAGAACCATGAAGCCGTTGCGTTGGCGGCGATCCGGAGCCTGTTGGCGCCTGCCATGATTGGGATGGTCACGGCGGCGAGGGTGGGCGTACCGATCGAGGCGATGATGAGGTTTTTGAGGGTGACCGGCTGCGGCTCGTTATTCTTGACGGTGATTTTCAGTGCCAGGTGCCCGGACGCTTCGCCGCCGGCCACTTTGGGCGACAAGGGCAGATAGACGACGGCGCCGGATTCGGACGGTTCGATGGTCAAAACAAGCTTTGGTGCACTCATAGATCGTTCTCCTTGGATGAATTTTTGGACGGTTTGGATGCGCTCTATTGATCAACATTTGTTGTCGGGAGGTGGATCATTTCACGCCGGACAAAACGTCAATACCCTCAACATTGAGGGATTGAAAATATGGGGGGGGGAGTGGCGGGCCGGGCGGTGGAAGTGGGGCGCTGCTATACTTGTGGCGCATTTTTCGCTCCGGCGGGGACGACCCCGCCACCGACGGGGCAGGGCTTGGACGACCTTGCCACCTTGGAGGGTTATATGACTTGGTTTATCCTTTTCATGGCCGGACTGTTCGAAATCGCCTGGGCGGTCGGCCTTAAGTACACGCATGGGTTCACGCGGCTGACGCCATCGGTGCTGACCTTGGCGGCGATGGCGGGCAGCATCGCGCTGCTCGGCCTGGCGCTGCGCCAGCTGCCGCTCGGCACCGCCTACGCGGTCTGGACCGGCATCGGCACGGTGGGCACGGCGATATTCGGCATGGTGATCCTGGGCGAGCCGGCCGGCGCGATGCGGCTGGGCTGCATCGCGCTGATCATCGCGGGGATCGTCGGCCTCAAGCTGCTCACGCCCGCCTAAAGTCATTGATTCAATCAATCTTTGGCGAACGCAGCGTTGTGCTATCGGCAATCAATTCCTAAACCGGGGTCAGACCCCGGTTATAAAGCATGTAAGCAAAAGTCACGCGGTAGCCCTTTGGCTTGGCGGCGCAAGGCCCATTTCACGGGAAATTTCGTAACTGGGGTCTGACCCCGGTTGTGAAATATTTGCGCGTCGTGCTTGCTCCAGCGCAGCGGGTTATGCCAGTTTCGGCTCGCCCGAGTGCCGTTTTTGGCAAGACAATCCCTTGTGCCAACGCTACTCTGCTCGTATGAAAACCATCGCTATCATCGACTCACACACCGGCGGCGAGCCGACCCGGCTTGTTGTCGACGGCGGCCCCGAACTCGGCGACGGACCCCTCGCGCAGCGCCTCGCGCTGTTTCGCGGACAGTTCGACCACCTGCGCACCGCCGTCGTGTGCGAGCCGCGCGGCTCCGACGTGCTCGTCGGCGCGCTCTTGTGCTCGCCGCATGCCCCCGACTGCGTCGCCGGCGTGATCTTTTTTAATAATGTGGGCTATCTCGGCATGTGTGGGCACGGCATGATCGGTCTCGTCGCCTCTCTCGCTTTCCTCGGTCGCATCGGTCCCGGCAGGCACCGCGTCGACACCCCCGTCGGCGTCGTCGAGGCCGAGCTGCATGCCGACGGCAGCGTCACCGTCAACAACGTGGCCGCCTTCCGCTCCCGGAAAAACGTGCTGCTGCAGGTCGAAGGGCATGGCGCGGTGACCGGTGATGTGGCCTGGGGCGGCAACTGGTTCTTTCTGGTCGAAGGGCACATGCTGGCGCTAGACGCCGACAACATCGAGGCGCTGACCGCCTTCGCGGTCGCGGTGGGCCATGCGCTGGCGCTGGCCGGCGTTACCGGCGACGACGGCGCCCCGATCGACCATATCGAGCTGTTCGCGCCTTCGCCCACCGGCGCCGACAGCCGGAACTTCGTGCTTTGTCCCGGCAAGGCCTACGACCGTTCGCCCTGCGGCACCGGCACCAGCGCCAAGCTGGCCTGTCTGGCCGCCGACGGCAAGCTCGCCGAGCACGCGCTGTGGCGCCAGGAGAGCATCATCGGCAGCGTGTTCGAGGCCTCGTTCCGCTATCGGGACGGGCAGCTGATGCCGTCGATCCGCGGCAAGGCCTGGGTCAACGCCCAGGCCCGGTTGATCGTCGACGAGGACGATCCCTTCGCCTGGGGCATCGCCGCGCGCTGAACGCGGGCCGGACTCACGCGCTGTATTTGTCGAATTGCGTGTTGGTGCGGGTCAGGTAATACCATTCGTGGTTCGGGGCCGCGTTCACATCCGGGAACAGGATGCGCGCGTCGAATTCGGCCGTGACCGGGGTGCCGTCGGCGCGCGTGCCGATTTGCTCGCCCTTGGCGACCGGGTCGAAACTGGACCAGGTGCGGCTGAAGTGGTCGCCGGCGGCGGTTTTGTCGTGCACCACGACCATCGACAGCGCCTCCATCTGGTCGAGCGCGATGGCTTCGGGTTCGGGCGCGTCGATCACCTTGAGGAAGGCGAGCGTGTTCATGATGGCGCGGTAGGCAACGGCAGGCGCGGCAGGGTCTTTGTGCTGGCCGCATTCGAGCGTGAGCGCGTAGCCGCCCGCGCTGCGCATGAATTCGGTGGTGCCCATGCCGTAGCGCATGGTCAGCTCGAGCGTGGCGGCGTCGCCGCTCCCGATGCGGCGCTGGACGCCCTGGCCGTAGGTGGCCAGCCAGCCGTCGACGAAGCGGCGCACGCCAAGGCGGCGCGCGAGGGCGCGCTCTTTTTCGGCGTGCTTGAACGGCTGCAGCGTGCCTTCGTTGTTTTGCGGGCCGACCATCACGAACGGCTCGCTCTCGGCGTTGAACGAGTGCAGGTCGAGCAGCACGTCGTGGCTGGCGAGCAGGGGGCAGAGCCAGTTGGCGATCTGGTCTTCGAAGTCTTGCGGCTCGGCGTTGGGGAACAGGTTGCGATTGAGGTTGCGGTCGCCCGAGCGCTGCTCTTTGAAGTAGGCGAGCGGATTGGTGACCGGTACAAAGGTCACGCTGCCGGCCGCGATATGCAGTTTGCCGCTGTCGATTTCGTCCATAATCCGACGGATCGCCTTGGTGCCGCAGGTCTCGTTGCCGTGCACGGCGCCGGTGATGATCAGGCGCGGGCCGCTCGCCAGTCCGGTGTAGTTGATCGATTTGAACTGCAGGTCTGGCGTCGGCGTCATTATTGGGACTATCCTTGAAGTTGGGGCTGAAGGCGAGGGTGCTGAAGGCTATTTTTGCTGGCTATTTTATCGGCATTTGGCTTCCACCGCTGCGGGGCATTTTTTTTGATTTAATAAAGGTGATGACATGACTATTGGCGGCAAGACCATCGAACAGGCCCTAGGCACCCTGTCCGACATGACCGGCGGCGCGGTTCCGATCGACACCGGCGAGCACCTTGTGCGCATCGCCAAGGCCCAGTGCTTCATGCGCGAGCAGGGCATCGCGGCGGTTTACCTCAACGCGGGCACCAACCTGACCTACTTCACCGGCACCAAGTGGTATGCCAGCGAACGGATGGTCGGCGCCATCCTGCCCGCCTCCGGCGCGCTCGAATACATCGCGCCCCGCTTCGAGGAATGCACGCTGCGGGGATTCATGCTGGTCAAGGGCGAAGTCAATTGCTGGGAGGAGCACGAGAGCCCCTACCAGTTGTTCATCGATGTGTTGGCGCGCATGGGCATAGCGCCCAACCCCGCCCAGGCGCCGCGCGTCGGCATCGACGAAAGCGCCGCCTTTTTCATCGGCGATGGCATCAGCCAGCTCGCCGACGGCTACGCGCTCGAAAACGCCAGCAAGGTCACCGCGTTCTGCCGCACCACCAAGTCGGCGGCCGAAATCGCCCTCATGCAGCGCGCCAAGGACATGACGCTCGCCGTCCATGTCGCCGCGGCCAGCATCCTGCGCGAGGGGATCACGACCGTCGAGGTCGAGGAATTCATCGCGCGCGCGCACCGCAAGGTCGGCGCCAGCGGTTCCTATTTCTGCATCGTGCTGTTCGGCGAGGCGACCGCCTATCCGCATGGCGTGAGCTATGTGCAGACGCTCAAGGATGGCGACGTGGTCCTGATCGACACCGGTTGCAAGGTCAACGACTATATCTCCGACATCACCCGCACCTATGTGTTCGGCACGCCGACGCCGCGCCAGCGCAGCGTGTGGAACGCCGAGAAAACAGCGCAGCTGGCCGCGTTCGCGGCGGCGCAACTGGGCGTGGCGTGCGAGGAGGTCGACCGCGCGGCGCGGCGCTCGCTCGAGGCGAGCGGTTTCGACGGCGGCTACAAGCTGCCCGGCCTGCCGCACCGCACCGGCCATGGCATCGGCATGGATATCCACGAATGGCCGTATCTGGTCGGTGGCAACAAGACCGCGCTGCAGGTCGGCATGTGCTTCTCGAACGAGCCGATGATCTGCATTCCCGGCGAATTCGGCGTCCGCCACGAGGACCATTTTTACATGACCGAGTCCGGTCCAAAATGGTTCACCGAGCCGGCGCTCAGCATCGACGACCCGTTCGCGCTGATGTCCGCATAGGGGGCCGCGCCGGCCAGCGTGGCGGCGCTTGCTGGAAAAATCGGACATTGTGCGGCCGGCGCCTGCCAGCCGTACAGGAATTCGCAGGCGCTGCCGCACACCCGTCCCTGGCACGGACCCATGCCGGCGCGCGTTTGCAGTTTCGCGTTGCGCCAGTCGGCGTGTTGTGTGAGACGCGCCGCAGTCACATCTTCGCAGCGGCACACAATGGTCGTGGGCTGGCACATCGCGCGCAACGCGTTTGTGGGCGCGAATGAGCGGGCCAGCAGCTCGCCAAAGTCGTGCGCCCGGCTGCGGGCGCCGGTCTCGGTTGCGCCTGGCGCAGCGCCGCTCGCACACAACCCGGCGATGCGACCCTCGGCCATCGACTTGTCGACGCCACCGATGCCTGTGCATTCGCCGGCGGCCCAGACATCGTCCACCGAGGTGCGCTGGTTGCCGTCGACGACGATGCGCCGTCCGCCATCGATTGCGCAGCCCAGCAAGGCGCCAAGCTCGGTGTTGGGCACCAAGCCGAAGCCGGCCGCCAGAAAATCGCAATCAATACTGACGTCGCCGGTGCCGCGCCGCAGCGTGACACTGCGCAGACGGGTATCTCCGGTGGCCCCGACCAGCGTGGCGCCGCGCAGATAGGGCACGCCACGCAGGCGCCAGGCCAGCGTGGCGGCTTGTCCCAGCTTGGCGCCATGGCGCAGGGCGAGCGCCCCGGCGAAGCGGGCCAGTTCGCGGGTGCCGCGGTGCTCGACGATCGCCGCGACCTTGGCGCCCGCCGCCTGCACGCTGGCGGCGACGGCGAGCAGAAGGGGGCCGCTTCCGGCCACGACCACGCGCCGGCCCGCCACCGGCATGCCGCCTTTCACCAAGGCCTGAAGTCCGCCCGCGCCGGTCACGCCGGGCAGGGTCCAGCCGGGGAACGGCAGCAGCAGCTCGCGCGCGCCGGCGCAAACGATGAGCCGTTCCCAAGCCAGCGTGCGCCCGCCACCGGCAGTTTCCAACAACAGGGACCGCTCGCCCTTGCGCGACACCACGCGCGCCCCGCCAATGAACGCCAGTTTCGGATGGTCGATCAGCTTTGACTCGCCGCGCCAGATCTGGCCGCCGACGCCATGGTTCTCTTCGACCAGCGTGACGTTGGCCCCGTTACCCAGCGCCGCCTTGGCCGCCATCAGGCCGGCCGGCCCCGCTCCCAAAATCAGGATGTTCATGTTGGCGCGCCGGTTTCGATGACCATGCCCTCGTGGCAGAGCGCCTGGCACGCCAACTGGTGTGCGCGGGCGTCGATGGTCACGCGGCACTCCTGGCAGTGGCCCATACCGCACAGGGCGAAGCGCGTCTCGCCCGTCACCGAAAGGCGCGTGCGAAATTGTTGTGCGATGACGAGGGCGGCCACCACGCTCGCTCCGGCAGGCACCCGCACCGGGACGCCGTCGACGACGACGCCGCATTCACTGTCCATCGCGCCCTCCGTGCATCGCCGCGAAACGCGATGGCGCGTAGGGGGAGGGGGCGATCGCGCTCGCCCTGCCGGTCATTTGGGCGGCCAGCAGGTGCGCCGTGCCGAAGGCGGTCGTGACGCCAAGTCCCTCGTGCCCGGCCGCGAGCCACAGGCCCGGGCGGCTCGGGTGCGGGCCTATGAGCGGGCGGCCATCCGGCGTCGCCGGGCGCATGCCGGTCCAGGCCCGGATGATGCGCATCCGGCCCAAGCAGGGCAGCAGGGCGATCGCCGATTGCAGCACCTTGGCCAGCACCGCGGGATCGACCGCGCTGTCGTGCACCCCGTCCTGGCGGCAGGAGCCGATCAGCCATTGCCCGGTCGGACGCGGCTGGACGTTGGCCGCAACCGCGAGCGCGTCGGCGCCGGCGGCGCTCTGGCCGTAGCCCATGCTCACCACCTGGTGCGACAGCGTGCCCGGATAGCGGTCGCTGACCGCCAGGTGCCCCTTGCGCGGGAACACCGGCAGCCCGGGCAGCAGGGCGGCGGCGGCGGCGCCGGCGGCGAGCACGACATGCCGCGCGCGCAGGCGCGCGCCGTCGTGCAGCAGCACCGATCCGGCCTCGATTGCCGCAACCCGCCGCCGGGTGTGAAACACGCCGCCGCGCTCGACCACCTGGTCGACCAGCGCGCGCGCCACGGTCGGCGGATAGACGACGCTGTCGGCGCGCACGTGCACGCCGCCACACAGGCCGCGCCGCAGCGCCGGTTCGATCTGCGCCAGCTTGGCGGGGTTGACGGCCACGGCGTCCCACCCGCGGCCGGTGAGCCGTTCGGCGCGCGCGTGCGCATGCGCCAGCTGCCGTTCGTCCTCGGCCACCCACAGGGTGCCGCAGTGGTGCGGCTCGCCCACGTTTGGATGCTCGGCGAAAAAATCGCGCCACAGCCCTAGCGAGAGCAGGCAGAGATCGAGTTCGTCGGCGGTCTCGTCAAGCGCGACCAGGTGTCCCATACCCGCGCCGGTGGCGCCGGCGCCGGGCTCGGACGCGTCGACGATGGCCACCGACATGCCGGCCGCCTGCAGCGCGCGCGCGCAGGCCGCGCCGACGATGCCGGCGCCGATGACGATCACGTCTGGCGCCGCGCTCACACCAGGCGTGGCAGTTCGGGCCGCGTCGCCATCGCCTGCAGGATGGTTTGCTCGGCCCTGGCGCGGCGCTCGCCGGCCAGCGGCATGCGCGGCGCGCGCACCCGCTCGTTCGAATGGATCGCCAGCGCCTCGGCCAGCTTGATGTTTTGCACCAGGTAGGTCGACACGTCGAGGTCGAGCAGTGGCCGGAACCAGCGGTAGATCGACAGCGCCTCGGCGTGGCGGCCAAGCTTGACGAGCCGGTAGATCGCCACGGTCTCGTGCGGGAACGCCAGGCACAGCCCGGCGACCCAGCCGATCGCGCCCACCGCCAACGCCTCGAAGGCGAGGTTGTCGACCCCGGTGAACAGGTCGTAGCGCCGGCCGAGGCGGTTGATGATCTCGGTGCTGCGGCGGATGTCGTCGGACGACTCCTTGACCGCGACAAAGCGTGGGTCGTCGGCCAGCTCCTCCATCATTTCGACGGTGACGTCGACCCGGTAGGCGAGGCGGTTCGAGTAGATCATGATCGGCAGGTCGCCCGCCGCGGCGATGGCGCGCAGGGCGGCCACGGTTTCGCGGTGGTCGCTGTGGTAGATCGTGCTTGGCACCACCATCAGGCCGGCGGCGCCTGCGCGCGCCGCTTTTTCGGCCAGGGCGCAGGCGTCGCGGGTCGATGCCTCGGCCACGGTCAGCAGGCTTGGCCTGGCGCCAGCGACCTCGATGCAGGTGCGCAGCACGCCGATGCGTTCCTCGTGCGACAGCATCGGTCCCTCGCCCAGCGAGCCGCAGGCGATCAGGCCGTCGACGCCGGCGTCGATCTGGAGCGCGAAACAGCGCCGCATTTCGGCAAAATCGAGGGAGTCGTCTTCGTTAAATTTGCTGGTCACTGCCGGAATCACGCCTTGCCACATGTTGGTCCCCTGGGATTGTCCTTCGAAGTGCCCATGGTACGCCCGCGGGGAGGCGTTTTCTTGGCCTTACCGCAGTCCGCCGGGGCCGAAAACGGCATAGTCGCGGCGCCGCTATAATGCTGGAAAAGGAGTCTGCCAATGGATACGTTTGCCAGCACGGTCGGGGGAGTCGATCCGGGCGCGGTCGAAACCCTGTTCGACGCGCTTGGCGACGTCGCGTTCTTCATCAAGGACCGCGACGGCCGCTACCTCAACATCAACCACACGATGGTGCGCCGCTGCGGCATGCGCAGCAAGGCCGACTTGCTCGGCAAGGTCGCGCTCGACGTCTTCCCGCGCCCGCTCGCCGAGACCTACATGGCGCAGGACCGCCAGGTCATCGACGGCGGCGTGCCGGTCCAAAATCACCTCGAGCTGCACTTGTATCCGGGGCGCGCGCGCGGCTGGTGCCTGACCAACAAGACCGCGCTGCGCGACGCCTCCGGCCAGGTCGTCGGCCTGATGGGCACCTCGCAAGACCTCGGCCTGCCCGACGCGCTGCATCCCGAATACGGCAAGATCGCCGCCATCGTGCTGCACATCCAGGAGCGCTACCGCGAGAACGTGTGCATCCAGGCGCTGGCGGACCAGGCCGGGTTGTCGCTGTCGCGCGTCGAAAGGCTGTTCCAGCGCGTGTTCCAGCACTCGCCGCGCCAGCTCCTGCTGCAGTCGCGGCTGTCGGCGGCGATGGCGCTGATCGAGGCGCGCCCGCAGGCGCGCATCGCCGACATCGCCTACGAGTGCGGCTACACCGACCACAGCGCCTTCAGCCGCCAGTTCAAGGCCCACACCTCGATGACGCCGGCGCAGTACCGGCTGCGCTGCAGCCCGGCCTCAAGCTGAATTAAAAATGGCTGGCGCGTGGGGAGGGCGCGTGGCATCATCGGCGCTTTCGTTTTCCGCTGACAGCATGGACACCTTGGAACCGACCTCCCGCGTGCACGGACTCGATACGCTGCGCGCCCTCGCGATAGTGTTCGTGGTGCTGCACCATTACGTGCTGTTCGTGAGCGGCGAGGATACCTTCGGCTGGGTCGGCAGCATCGGCTGGGTCGGCGTCGATTTGTTCTTCGCCTTGTCGGGCTACCTGATCGGCAACCAGCTGTTCGCGGCGATGCGCAGCGAACAGGGACTGTCGCTGTGGCGCTTCTACGCGCGCCGCCTGCTGCGCACCTTGCCAAATTTCTATTTTGTGCTGGCCTTGTACTTCTGCTGGCCCTATTTCAGGAACGGGCTGGCGCTGCCGCCGCTGTGGGAATTCTTGACCTTCACCCAAAATATCAATCTGAGGCCCGGCACCGCGTTCTCGCATGCCTGGTCGCTGTGCATCGAAGAACAGTTCTACCTGGTGCTGCCGGCCGGCGCGCTGCTGATCGCCTCGATGCGCCGCTCGCTTGGCTGGGCCTGGGCCGCGCTGGCGCTAGGGCTGGTCGGGGGCATGCTGGTGCGTGCCAGCGTGTGGAACGACCTGGTCGCCAACGATGGCGGCTCGTCCCAGTTCTTCACGGACATCTATTATTCGACCCTGTGCCGGCTCGACGAATTGATCGCCGGCGTCGCGCTGGCCCTGCTCAGGCAGTACCACCCGGGGCTGTGGCAGCGCCTCACCTCGCACGGCAACGTGGCGCTCGCGGGTGGCGTGGCGCTGTCGGCACTCACCTTCACCCTGTTTTTGAACGACCGCTATGGCTACGGCGTGACCGTGTTCGGGTATCCGATGCTGGCGCTCTCGTTCGGGCTGCTGCTCGTGTCGGCGCTAAGTCCCGGCTCGGTGCTGCGCGAGATGCGCGTGCCCGGCGCGGCCAGCATGGCCCTGTGGTCGTATGCGATCTACGTGCTGCACAAGCAGGTCTGCATCCTCGCCAACGCCCAGCTGCGAAGCTGGGGCCTCGAGCCCGACATGCCGCTCGCGGTGGCCGCGATGCTCGCCTTGAGCGTGCTCACGGGCTGGCTGTTGTTCCGCATGGTCGAGGCGCCGTTCATGGCGCTGCGCGATCGCTATGTGCCCAGCAACCTCAACGCACCAGCCGCAACGGCGCTCCAGAGTCGATGATGTCGCCGTCGACGAACGAGGGCCTGGCCCTGATGAAGCCGAGCAGGACGCCGATGCACTCCTGCATGTCGCCGTCCCGGGCGCCTTGTTCGATGGCGTCGCGCATGCCGGGGATGGCTTCCATCGTGTGCGGGCTGGCGTAGGCCTTGATCAGCAGGACGGCCAGGTCGTCCGGCATGTTGCTCGAGCGGCGCATGCGCGACTCGATCGCGGCGACCAGCGTGAGCTGCATGCGCGGGGTCGGGTTCTCGATCAGTTCGAACAGCGAAGGGGTGTTGGCCAGGGCCTCGCACATGGCGCGCTCGATCTGCTCGGGCTTGCGGTCGGAGGCGATGTCGAAGTAGGCCCCCCGCCAGCGCGTGCGCGCGTGGATATGGTCGGGCGGGAAGCTGCTGGCGGTCTCGAAACCGCAGACGCGGCTGACCTGCGCCATGACCTTGAGCAGGGTGGGGATCAGGGCCGGCATCGGCGGGAAGCTCCTTGGGGTTGGACCGCGTGCGGGTCGAATGGATGTCTCATGCCGGTAGTTTAGCGCAAGCGGGGCGCGACCGCGCGGCCGGCCGATTGCCGCGCGGTTGCAGGTCCGGCTCAGGCGCCCAGGCGGCCGGCCCGGAAGTCGTCCATCGCCTGGACCAGTTCGGCCTGGGTGTTCATCACAAACGGGCCGTGCTGGGCGATCGGTTCATCCAGCGGACGCCCGGCGATCAGCAGCAGGCGGCTGGGCTGCCCGGCGCTGACGCGCACGCCGTCGGCATCCGGGCTGTTGGCCAGGATCGCCATGCGCGACGCCGGCACGCTTTTGCCGTCGACCTCGACCTGGCCGCGGAACACATAAATGAACGCGTTGTGGCCGGCGGGCAGGGGCTGCTCGAAACTGGCGCCGGCGGGCAGTTCGATGTCGAGGTAGATAGGCTCGGTCACCGCGCGCCGGACCGCGCCGGCCACGCCGTGGCTGCTGCCGGCGATCACCCGCACGGTGGCACCTGCAGTGGTGGTGAAGCGCGCGATCTCCTCGCTCGGGATGTCGCGGTACGTCGGCGCGCCCATCTTGTCCTTGCCCGCCAGGTTGAGCCACAGCTGGAAGCCCTCCATCAGGCCGTCCTGCTGCTCGGGCATCTCGGAGTGGATCACGCCGCGCCCGGCGCTCATCCACTGCACGCCGCCGTCGGTGATCAGGCCCTCGTGGCCGGCGCTGTCCTTGTGGCGCATGCGCCCGTGGATCATGTACGAGACGGTCTCGAAGCCGCGGTGCGGATGCGAGGGGAAGCCGGCGATGTAGTCGCCCGGCTTGACGCTGCCGAAGGCGTCGAGCATCAGGAACGGGTCGAGCCGGCGCTGCAGCGTTTGCGTGAGGACGCGGTTGATGCGCACGCCGGCGCCATCCATCACGAACTGGCCGTTGACCAGGCGCTCGACCGTGCGCGCTTGCGCAACGCGTTGTTCCACGATTTGTTCAGTCATGATCTTCTCCAATGTGCCGTGGTGTTTGTCAGCTAAGACGCTCAGACCAGCACCGCGTTGATGTCGGCGTCGGCCTGCGCCTGGGCGCGCGCCACCGATTCAGGGCCCAGTCCCAGTCCCTCGGAATACAGGAAGGTGACGTCGGTCATGCCCAAAAAGCCGAGCAGGGTTTTCAGGTGCGGCACCTGGACGTCGTTCGGGCCGTCTCGGTGCATGCCGCCGCGGGCGAGCGTGACGAACACTTTTTTACCCGTCAGCAGGCCTTCGGGGCCGGTGGCCGTGTAGCGGAACGTGGCGCCGGCGCGGGCGATCGCGTCGAACCAGCTTTTGAGCTGCGTCGTCATGCCGAAATTGTACATGGGCGCGCCGATCACGATGGTGTCGGCCGCCTGCGCCTGGGCGATCAGGGCGTCGTCGAGGGCCACGCGGGCGGCCTGGGCTTCAGTGCGCTGGTCGGCCGGGGTGAACAGTGCCTGCAGGGCCGGCTCGTCGATCGCCGGATGCGGCTCGCTGGCCAGGTCGCGCCGGATCAGCTGCGCGTGCGGGGCCGCGGCGATCAGTTTTGCGACGAGCGCGTCGGCCATGCGGGTCGATTCGGAACCGCTGCTGCGCGCGCTGGAATTGATTTGCAGGATGTTCATTTGGTTTCCTTCGTTTAAGTTGAACCGCGATGAAGTCACTGTAGCAGTTCCAAAAACAATCCAGAAGGCGTTAAAATGGATAACATTATTCGCCTGTTGGGACAATCGCCATGGATGTTGAACCAAATGATCTGCTGCTGTTCGCCCGGATCGTCGAGAGCGGCAGTTTCAGCCGGGCGGCGCAGCGGGTCGACCTGCCCAAGTCGACCGTCTCGCGCCGCATCGCGCTGCTCGAGGCCAAGCTGGGCGAGCGCCTGCTCCAGCGCACCACGCGCAAGCTCATGCTCACCGAGTTCGGCGCCAGCCTGCTAGAGCACGCGCGCAAGGTGGTCGAAGAGGTCGAGGCGGCCGGCGCGCTGGTGCAGCACCGCCAACTGGCGCCGAGCGGGCGGCTGCGCATCTCGCTGCCGGGCGACTTCGCCAACCTGGGCCTGACCCACGTGCTGTCGCTGTTCATGGAGCGCTACCCGGCGATCACGCTCGAACTCGACATGTCGCCGCGCCGGGTCGACCTGGTGGCCGAGAATTTCGACGTCGCCATCCGCATGGGCGACCTGCCGGACGACTCGTCGCTCGCCGCGCGCCGGGTCGCGATCGAGAAGCTGGCGTTGTACGCGTCGCCGTCGTACATCGCCAGGCGCGGGCTGCCGGAGCACCCGGACGACCTGGTCAAGCACGACCTGTTGTGCCTTTTGAGCCGCGCGGGGGGGACCAAGCCGTGGGTTCTTTCGCGCGGAAAGGTGCGCTGGGAGCGCGAATTGCCGGCCAAGCTGATCGCCAATTCGCCCGATTTTTTGGCGCGCATCGCCTGCACCGGCGCCGGGATCGCGGCCAGTTCGGCCATGTTCGCCCATCCACACCTGCTCAAGGGGGAGCTGGTGCGCGTGCTGCCCGAATGGGATTTGCCTGAGGTGGTGGGCTGGGCGGTGTTTCCGGGCCGGCGCCTGATGCCGGCCAAGACCCGCGTCTTCCTCGACCTGATGGAGGAGGTGCTGTGCTGCGAGGAGGCGCGCAACAAGCTGTTTGAAGCCGCCGCCTGAGCGCCCGGGGCATGGCTTATTTTGGCGCGTTGCCCATCGACTCGCCGAGGCGCACGCCGCCGGCGGCGGCCCAATCCGGATTGAACGCGATCCTGTCCTTCTGGAACAGCATGACGACGGTCGAGCCGAGCAAAAAGCGGCCCATCTCGTCGCCCTTTTTGAGCACGATGTTCTGGTCCTTGTAATCCCACTCGATCAGCCTGCCCGCGCGCGGCGGATTGACCAGGCCGTGCCACACCGTGGCCATGCTGCCGACGATGGTCGCGCCCACCAGCGTCATGACGAAGGTGCCGTGCCTGTTCGACTCGAACACGCAGACCACGCGCTCGTTGCGGGCGAACAGGCCCGGGATGCCGCGCGCGGTCAGCGGATTGACCGAGAACAGCGCGCCCGGCACATAGATCATGCGTGTCAGGCGGCCGTCGCACGGCATGTGGATGCGGTGGTAGTCCTTCGGGCTCAGATACAGGTTGGCGAAGCTGCCATGCTGGAAGTGCGCGGCCAGCGCGGCGTCGCCGCCGACCAGCGCCTGGGTCGTGAAATGGTGGCCCTTGGCCTGGAAGATCTGGTGGTCGTCGATCTGCCCGAGCTGGCTGATGGCGCCGTCGACCGGGCAGACGAAATCGGCTTTCGCGAGCGGGCGCGCGCCGGCCCGCAGCGGGCGCGTGAAGAATTCGTTGAAGCTCTTGTAGCTGGCGGTGTCGGGGTTGTCGGCTTCGGCCATGTTGACGCCGTACTGGCGCACGAACATGTCGACCAGGCGGGTGGTGAAGGCCCCCCCCTGGGCGCCCGCGATGCGGCCGGCCAGCATGGTCAGGGCCTGCTTCGGCATGAGGTACTGCGGTAAAACCTTGATGCGATCTGACACGATGGAAGCCCCAGGCAAAGACGAAGCCGAATTATAACGGTGCGCGGGCGCCGCGTGCCGGTTTCCGGGGCGGGGCCGTGGTGCCGCACGACAATAATTGCGGGTTGGATATCCCGGACGCATGAATTTGCACGACAATAGTCGCACATTGTCACTTTTTCATGAGTATCATGGCCGTCACCTCAAACCGCCGCCCCCTGCGTCTGAGCCTGATCGCTGCGGCGGCCGCCGTGGCCATGTCGCCCGCGCGGGCCCAGGAGGGCAATACCCCGGCGGACCCGCGCCCCGGCGCCGCGCCGGCGAGGCTGGAACAGGTCGAGGTGCGCGGCACGGCGGCCGGCCGCGATGCGCGGCGCGCCGCCGCCGCCGGCATGGTCGTCATCAGCCACGACGAGATCATCAAACACGGCGATGCCAATATCGTCGACGTGCTCGGGCGGCTGCCCGGCGTGACCGCGCGCGGCGCCGACGTGCGCATGCGCGGCCTTGGCAGCGGCTACACCCAGATCCTGATCAACGGCGAGCGGGCCCCGGCCGGCTTCGCGCTCGACGCGCTCGCGCCCGAACTGATCGAACGGGTCGAGGTGCTGCGCGGCCAGCGCCGAGTTCAGCGCCGAGTCGATCGAGGGCACCATCAACATCGTGCTCAAAAACGCGATCGGCGAGGGCCGGCGCGAGGTCAAGCTCGGCGCCGGCATGGCCAGGCGGCTGTTCGCGCCGGGGGCGAGCCTGCAACTGGCGGGCCGCAGAGGGCCGCTGTCGTATTCGCTGTCGGTCAACGCGCTCGCGAGCGACGCCCGGACCGAATCTCGCCATCTCGAGCAGCGTTTCAATCCGGCCGGCGCCCGCGCGGTGCTGATCGAATCGGCGTCCGGCCTCGAGAGCCGGTTGCGCCAAATCCAGCTGGCGCCGCGCCTGAACCTGATGCTCCCCGGCGGCGACTCGCTAAGCTCGCAATCGTTCCTGTCGCTGACCCGGCACACCGGCGCGCTGGCGACCCACTCGGTGCACGCGGCGGGCCCGGCCTCGATCTTTCCGGACCTTGACGCCAGCACCAGCAACCGCGGCCACAACGCGCGCAGCGGCCTGCACTGGGTGCGCGGATTCGGCGGCGGCGCCAAGGTCGACGCCAGGATCGGCGCGGCCTGGTTTTCGAACGAGAATGACGCGATCGAGCTCGGCTTCACGCCATCGGGCGTCAATTCGCTCAGGCGCGTGGTGGCCACCCGTGCCGAGGAACTGGGTTTGAGCACCACCGGCAAATACACGGCCCCGATCTTCGAGCGGGATGCGCTGGCGGTGGGCTGGGACGGTGGCCGTTCCGGGCGCGACGAGGCGCGCGACTCGGTGTTTGGCGGCACCCCGGCGATCGCCCCGTATCCGGCCCTGCCGACGGGGCGGCCGGCGATTCCCGCCACCCCGGTGGCGCAGGGTTTTTTGGCCACGGTGCGCCGCCTGGCCCTGTTCGCGCAGGACGAGTGGAGCGTCACGCCGCGCAGGTCGGTGTATCTGGGCGCGCGCTGGGAGGGCGTCGAGACGCGCAGCGCCGGCACGGGCGCGGGGGCCTTCGGCCCGGTCGATTCGTGCACCAGCGTCTGGAGCCCCGTGCTGCAGACCCTTTACAAGCTGCCCGGGACCAAGGCCAGCTGCGCCTGGCCGTCACCCGCACCTACAAGGCGCCGGTCGCGGCGCGCCTGATCCCGCGCCGCATGGTCACCGCCGCCAACTCGGAATTCGAGCCCGACACGCTCGGCAATCCGGCGCTGCGGCCCGAACTGGCCTTCGGCGTCGACGCCTCGTTCGAGCATCATCCTAGATTCCCCAGTTGACCGCTCATTGGCTTCGATAAGTACTTGTATTCCATTGATGTTTTCGCATTTAAATGCTTCATCTTTTGGGTGCCTGCGCTACAGGCGCGATTGCACATTTTTCCGACTTCCTGGCGTTGTTGTTCCTCCTATCAGAATGCAGTCTGCGTCGTCGTCACGCCTAGCCAGAAAGCCGGAAAAACGCACACTCGCGCCAGTCCAACTGGGGAATCTAGGATCATTGGGCCGAGGGCGCGCTGCTGTCGGTGCGCGCCTCGAGGCGCCGCATCGACGATTACAATCGCGTGGCGCTAAGCCGCGGCGCCGACCTGCGCTGGCTGGCGCAACCGCTCAACGCCGGCCGCGCCAACACCCGCGGCCTCGAGCTCGAGTCGAAATTCCCGCTCAAGGCGGTGCCCGGCAAGGCGCCCGCGATCGACCTGCGCGCCAGTGTCGGGCGCAACTGGTCGTCGGTCGCATCGGTGCCGGGGCCGGACAACAGTCTCGACCAGCAGTCGCCGCTCTCGGCCACGCTCGGCGTCGACTACAAGGGCGCGCTGCTGTCGGGCGGCGGCGGCTTCGTGTACGGGCGGGGCGGCCCGATGCGCAATTCGGTAGAGGAGCGCAGCGACAGCAGCGACCGGCGCGACCTCGACCTGTATGTGCTGTGGAAGCTAAGCGGGGGCAGCCAGTTGCGCGTCTGCGCGAGCGGCCTGCTCGAGGTCGACGCGCTGGCCGGGGGCAGTTACGCCGACGCCGGGGGACTGGCGCGGCGCGACACGGCCAATCCCGGTGTCATGCAGGTGCGCGCGGTCCTCGAGGCCAAGTTCTGAAGTCGATCAGCTTTTGGCGTGCATCTGCATGTGGTGCGACTTGAAGTAGGCGACCGCCACGCATATGGCCGTCAGATGCAGCAGGGAGCCGACAAAGAAGGTGCTGCCGAGGCGCCAGTCGTTGGCCGGCAGCGCGCTGACGAGGCCGAGCAAGCTGGTGCCGGCGATCGGCACCACGATGATCGCCAGGCTGGTGATCGAGGCCAGTGAGCCCATCAGCTTGCCCTGCTCGTTGCCCGGCGTCGATTTCGAGATGATCCCCTGCAGCGCGGGCCCGGCGGCGAAGGCGAGCAGGTTGCACAAAATGAGGACGTACATCATCCAGCCCTGGGTGGCCAGGCCGTACAGGGCGAACGTGATGCAGCCCGACGCGAGGCCCATGATCGCCACGCGCACCTCGCCGAAGCGCTTGACCAGGATGCCGAGCAAGCCGGCCTGCACCACCGCGGCCGTCAGACCGACGCAGAACAAGGCGATGCCGTTGTCGAGCGGGGACCAGTTGAAACGGAAGGTGGTGTACAGGACCCAGGTCGTGTGCAGGATGATCTGCGCGAACGCCAGCAGCGCGTAGACGATCACCAGGCCGCGGATTTCGGCGCGCGCGAACAGCCCGAACAGGGCGGCGAACGGGTTCATCTTGGACAGCGAGAGCGGCGAGCGCATCGACTTGGGGAGCGACTCGGGCACGAAAAAATAGCCGTACGCCAGATTGGCCGCCGACAGGGCCGCCGCCGCGTAGAACGGCAGATGCGGGTCTTTGTCGCCCAGCACGCCACCGAGCATCGGGCCGAAGATGAACCCGAGGCCGAGCGCGGCGCCGACCTTGCCGAAGCTCTTGGCGCGGTTTTCGGGGCTCGTGATGTCGGAGGCGTAGGCCGATGCGACCGACATGCTGGCCGACGACATGCCCCCGATGACGCGGCCGATGAACAAAAACGCCAAATTGGGCGCCAGCGCCGTGGCCAGGAAGTTGATGCACATGCCGGCCATCGAGTACAACAGGACCGGGCGGCGGCCGACGCGGTCGCTGATCGCGCCAAGCATCGGCATGAAAATGAACTGCATCAGGCCGAACACGGTCGTCAGTATGCCGAACCACAGCGCCTGGTCGGCGCGGCCGCTGACGAATTTGCCCACCAGCGGCGGCAGCACCGGGATGATCAGGCCGATGCCGAGCATGTCGATGAACACGCAGACGAGGATGAAATTCAGTTTGCCGCTCGATGCGGGCGCTTGCGGGACTGTGGGCGTCGATGTCATTGGGTGGTGCGGGCGGCGTGGGGGGCGATGGGAAGCCGCTATCTTATCGCATCGCCGCCGGGGGCGCCGCGGCCCAAGCGGCGTCGGCGCTCAGAGGCTGAGAGTTTTTCTTGCGTGTCCGAGCAGGCCGCCAGAAAGCGGCAGGTCGAGGCGCAAAGCACAGCCATAGCGGGCTATGGCGAGCATTTGCAACGACGAACTGGCGCTTTCTGGCGTGATGAGCGGGCATGATCGAAAGACTCTCAACCTCTCAGGGCATTGTCGCCCCGCGCTGCGACAACGCGTCGGCGTCGAGGTTGCGGTGGCGCGGCACCCAGCGCAAGGCCAGCCCGGGCAATTGGGCGATCAGTCCAAGGGCTTGCGCCCGGTGCCGTTGCAAGCCGGCGGCGCCGGCGCCTTGGGGCGCGCGCAGGTCTCCAATGACCACCTGGCTGTCGCCGTAGACGGTGAGCGGATGCGCGCCGGCCGCCACCGCCGCCCGCAGCAGCGCGATCAGGGCCAGGTATTCGGCCTCGCCGCTGTTGCCGAAACCGGCCGATCGCGCGATCTCGATTTGTTCGCCGTCCGGGCCCCTGAGCAGCGCGCCGATGCCGCAGCGCCCCGGATTGGGATGGGCCGAGCCGTCGAACCAGCCGCGCCAGGCGGTCGGCTCGCCGGCATGGCGCGCCTGCCTGGCTTGTTCGGCGCTTGCGCGCAGCGCCGCGCGCGCCGCCTTGCGCGCCGCGTCG
>NZ_PXWF02000282.1 GCF_003011895.2 Massilia glaciei
CGCCTTTGAATTGAGAACTGCTGCCAAATCGGGGCGACCAAGGACCGCGGCGCCGGGAATGGCTACAATGGCGACATGCGCGCGCGCGCCGGAGATGCGCGGGCGCCGTGGCTGACCCTTTTGAATTGGAATGACCATGCAAGCTACCCCCGAATCCCTCATTGAATACCCGAGCGACTTCCCGATCAAGGTCATGGGCGCGACCCATCCCGATTTCGCCGCCACCATCGTCGACGTCGTGCTCGAGTTCGACTCGACCTTCCACATCGGCCGCATGGAGGTGCGCCCGTCGGGCCAGGGCAACTACACCGGCCTGACCGTGACCGTGCGCGCCACCAGCCGGGTCCAGCTCGACGACCTGTACCGGGCCCTGTCGGGGCACCCGATGGTCAAGATCGTCATGTGAGCCGGCAATGCAACACGCACCGCATGTCCGAACCGATGTCTGAGCCCACGTCCGCGCCCGCCTTCGAGCCCACCGCCGCTCCCGCCCCCGCGCCGGCCCTCGTGCGCCACCTCGGCCTCGTCGACTACGAACAAACCCTGGTCGCCATGCGCGCCTTCACCGACGCGCGCGACGCCGACACGCCCGACGAGTTATGGATCGTCGAGCACAATCCCGTATTCACGCTCGGCCTCGGCGCCGACCGCGGCCACCTGCTGGCCGGCCCCGGCATCCCGGCGCACGCCATCCCGGTGGTCCAGACCGACCGCGGCGGCGAAGTCACCTTCCACGGCCCGGGCCAGGTCGTGATCTACCTGCTCATGGACCTGCGCCGCAACAAGCCGGGCGGCAAGTTGTACGCGCGCCAGTTCGTGACCAAAATCGAGCAGGCGATCATCGACGTGCTGGGGGCGTATAATCTTGACGGTGAGCGCATCGCGGGCGCGCCCGGCATCTATATCGCCGCCGGCGCGCGCAAGGGCGCAAAAATTGCCGCGCTCGGGCTCAAGGTGCGTGGCAACGGCTGCACCTACCATGGCGTGTCGCTCAATGTGGCGATGGACCTGGCGCCGTTTTCCTGGATCAACCCGTGCGGCTATTCGGGCCTGGCGACGGTCGACATGCGCAGCATGGGCGTCGACGCCGCGCTGGCCGACGTGCAGCAGGCGCTGGCCCGCGCCCTGGTGATCGAGCTTGCAACGGTGGCCGGCCTTGGCGATGAACCACGCGCTGTCCCGCAACCGTCCGAAACGAACAACATTAACTAAGCCTTCACGGGCATGCAGCCAAATGACTTCTGATACCGACACCGGCACCGCCCCCGCGTACAATGCGCTCGACAAGCAAAAGGGCGCCAGCAAGACCTCGCGCATCCCTATCAAGATCATCCCGATCACCCAAATCGAGCGCCTCAAAAAGCCCGACTGGATCCGCGTCAAGGCCGCGTCGGCGTCGACCCGCTTCTACGAGATCAAAGACATCCTGCGCGCCAACAAGCTCGTGACCGTGTGCGAGGAGGCGAGCTGCCCGAACATCGGCGAATGCTTCGGCAAGGGCACCGCGACCTTCATGATCATGGGTGACAAGTGCACCCGCCGCTGCCCGTTCTGCGACGTCGGCCACGGCCGCCCCGATCCGCTCGACGCCGACGAGCCGCGCAACCTGTCCAAGACCATCGCCGAACTGCGCCTGTCGTATGTCGTGATCACCTCGGTCGACCGCGACGACCTGCGCGACGGCGGCGCCGGCCACTTCGTCGAGTGCATCCGGCAAACGCGCGAACTGTCGCCCAAGACCCGCATCGAGGTGCTGGTGCCCGACTTCCGCGGCCGCCTGGCGAAGGCGCTGGCGATCTTCAAGGACGGCCTGCCCGACGTCATGAACCACAACCTCGAAACCGTGCCGCGCCTGTACAAAGAGGCCCGTCCGGGCGCCGACTACACCCATTCGCTCGAGCTGCTGCGCGACTTCAAGGCGATGTACCCGGAGGCGGTGACCAAGTCCGGCATCATGGTCGGCCTCGGCGAGACCGACGAGGAAATCCTGCAGGTGATGCGCGACTTGCGCGCCCACAACGTCGACATGCTGACCATCGGCCAGTACCTGGCGCCGTCGGGCGACCACCTGCCGGTGCGCCGCTATGTGCATCCGGACATGTTCAAGATGTTCGAGGAAGAAGCCTACAAGATGGGTTTCGTGCACGCGGCCGTGGGCGCGATGGTGCGCAGCTCGTACCATGCCGACGAGCAGGCGCACAACGCCGGCGTGTCGGTCAGCGCTTAAGCCACCTAACAGCCGCCCCCGCCATTCGCGCCAGCAACACCTGACGCATGGCCGAAACCGCCCGCGCCACATCGCTGGCGCCGGTTTGCCAGTTGCACACCGACACCCGCATGCAACGCTTGCCGCGCCAGGTCGTATTGCTGAAAATTGCCTCGCCCGTGGCGAGCACGGCCAGCGTGACCGCGTCCGTGCGCGCATCGTGCTCGGAATCGCCCCCGCCGCGCTGAGCGCGTGACGGGGTAGCTTCAGGCCGGCGCCGGTGCATCTGGATCGACGAGGCCAAACAGTTGTTCGGACAGTTGTTCGGGGAGGGCCAGCAGCGCCGCGATCGGGCCGTCGTCCGGCTCGGGGACGGGCGCCGGCTCCGGGGCAGGCGCCGGTTCCGGGGACGGCCCCGCTTCAGCCGGCGCCGCCGGCGCGGGCTGTAGCGCAACAAACTCGATGTCGTATGTTTCCTGGTACTGGACGGGCTTGGCGGCGATTCCGCAATGCAAGCCCCAAGCGGCCGCCCAGCGCGCGGCGCGCTCCTTCCGCTCGGGCGCCTCTTCGGAAATCGCGCGTTCGATGGCTTTCGCCATCCGCCGCATCGCGTAGGATTTCTTCTCAAACGGGTAGCGGAGTCTCATACATGCAACTTGGACACGGGAACATATTGTTGGGCGGGGGCTTTTCCCGAATTGTCACCAATCATAACTGCCACAGTTGAAATTTAATGTTCGCCAATTAACGCTTTGACAGATTTATGTACTTTAGCGTACAAAGCTGGCGCGCATGCTGGGGCGCACGCCGCAGGCGCGGCCCGTCGAACTGGTGGCATACACGCTCGAGGAGCCGCCGCATTTCCGCAGCGCCGACATGGGCAGCGTCCGGCATGCGCGCGCCCTGAAAAAGACGGGACGCGCGGTGCGTCTGATGTTGTCGCTAAAAATGATCGGCTACTTCTCCGATGCGCCGGGCAGCCAGCAGTATCTGATTTCCCCGATGCGCCACCTGTACCCGGACAAGGGCGACTTTATCGCGCTGGTCGGGAAGTTTTCCGATTTCGGCGCCACGCGCTCGGCCAAGGCGCTCATGGCCGGCGCCACGGTCGCGCGGGAACTCGGCGAACAACTTGGATCGGCGCAGGCGTACGCCTTTTCCGCGGATGCCGGCGAGCATTCCCCAGGCGGCGGACCAGCGCGAGGCGCGTTCTTTTTCGGCGGGCGAGGTGGTGGCGATAGCCCGGCCCAGCGCGGCGATCATGCGGCGCATCGCATACAATTTTCTGCTTCTAAAGCCGGGCTTGTCGTACATGGGGCATTCCCGTTGCATTGACGGTACAGGCCGATGCTACAGCCGGTCCCCGTGCGTCACGGTGCGCTGGCGTACCGTACGCTGCAACCGGCGGCGCCCGCCCTGTTTTAACGCAAGCCGCGTACATATGCTTGCGCCGGCGGCGGCGCGATCACGGCCGCCGCCAAGCCGGGCGCGAGCGGCAGCGCGGACGCGGCGGGCCGCGCAGCCAACGGCGCTTTCGGCCGGAGCGCGAACAGGCCGTCGGCACCCAAATAGGCGAGCTCCAGCTTTTCGGCGAGCTGATGCGCGTCGTCGCTGGCGGCCTCCAATGCCAGCCCCAGCACATGGCGAAAATAGTCGGGATCGACCCGCATGTATTCGATGTCGGTCACCCGCCCCGTCTCGCGCCGCAGAATCACATGCAGGCGCGCCATCAGGGCGAAGGCCTGGTTTTCGCGGGTGGAGATGTTCAGGCCGATGAGCAAGCTGATGAGGAGCAGGATGAGCGCCGTCATGAAGGCCGAATAGGCGACCGTGGCCAGCACCCCGATCGCCTGCACGGCGACGCTGCCCTCGACCCCGCCGATCGCCTTGACCGCGAACACGCCCGTCAGCAGCGCGCCGACGATGCCGCCGATGGCGTGCACCCCGAACACGTCGAGCGTGTCGTCGTACGAAAAGCGCGCCTTGAGCGCGGTCGCGCCCCAATAGCATGCGAAGCCGGCCGCCGCGCCGATGGCGAACGCGCCGCGCACGTCGACGAAGCCCGACGCCGGCGTGATCGCGACCAGCCCGGCCACCGCGCCCGACACCATCCCGAGCACCGACGGCTTGCCGCGCCGGATCCATTCGGCCAGCATCCAGGCCATCGCGCCGACGGCCGAAGCCAGTTGCGTGACCAGCATCGCCATGCCGGCGCGGCCGTCGGCCGCCACCGCCGAGCCGGCGTTGAAGCCGAACCAACCCACCCACAGCAGGGACGCGCCGATCACGGTCAGCACCAGGTTGTGCGGCGGCATGGCCTCCTTGCCGAAACCCTTGCGCGGCCCGATCATGATGGCCGCGACCAGCCCGGCGACGCCGGCGTTGATGTGGACCACGGTGCCGCCGGCAAAGTCGAGCACCCCCTGCGCGGCCAGCCAGCCGCTTGGATCCCATACGCAATGGGCGACCGGGGCGTACACCAAGACCGACCACAGCGCGATGAACATCAGGAACGCCGAGAATTTCATCCGTTCGGCGAAGGCGCCCGTGATCAGGGCCGGCGTGATGATCGCGAAGCTCAGCTGGAACATCATGAACACGCTTTCCGGCACCGTCGGCGCGATATGGTGGACGGTGAGCATCCCCGTTTCCTTGATGTACAACATGCCGTCGAGCATGACGCGCCCGTAGCCGCCGATGAAGGTGTCGCCCGGCGCGAACGCCAGGCTGTAGCCGATCACCACCCACAAGATGGTGACCACGCAGGCGGCCGCGAAGCTGTGCGCCATGGTGGCGAGCAAGTTCTTCTTGCGGGCCATGCCGCCGTAAAACAGGGCCAGTCCCGGCAGTGTCATGAGCACGACCAAGGCGGTCGCGGTCAGCATCCAGGCCGTGTCGCCGCTGTTGATGGCGCTCGCCGCGACCAGGGTCGGGCGCGTCAGCGGCGCGGCGGCGGCCGCTTTGGGCGCGGGCGTGGCCGCCGGCGCGGCCGGCACGGGCGTTTCGGCCCCCGCGCCGGCGCTCCCGGCATCCATTGCCGTTGCGGGCTGGGGTGGGACGGTGGCGTCCTGGCCTGTTGCATTCAGTGCGGCCAAACCGATGATGAGACCGAAAATGACAGTTGTTAAGCGCATTGAATGGGTACCCCGTGGAAGCATGTTGATGCGCCGCAATGGTGCTTCGGCGACATATGCTATTAATCCAATGCATTTATTGTGCCATGCAGCATTTTTGCTTGGCATAAGGAAGCGGGGGATGGAAATGGCCTGTTTGGGCTGTTTGAAGGCTTTGGCGCACCACGCCGGAGCGCGGCCGCGCCCAGCGCTGGGGCATGCATGTTGCGGCGCGCCAAAAGGGAAGCCGTTCGTGACACAAGAAAATAAAGGAAATGGTTCAGTTCAACAGCCGCGCGCGGATTGGGCGATACTATCGCTCTAGGGCCGCATTTGTTTGCAGTCCCATCCCACACGAGATCGAGCATGGCCAACGACGCATACACACCCGAAAGTTTTAACAAATTTGGCGTGACGCGCCTGCCTGGCCATCTTGGGGTTGAAATCACGCGCGTCGAAGGCGGGCAAGTGGCGGCGCGGCTCGAGGTCAAGCCGCATTTGCTCGCGCCCAATGGCTACCTGCACGCGGGCACGGTCGTCACGCTGGCCGACACGGCGGCCGGCTACGCCTGCATCGCCAACCTGCCCGAGGGCGCCAACAGTTTCACCACGCTCGAACTGAAGTCGAACCACCTAGGCACCGCGCGCGACGGCGTGATCTCCTGCGTGGCCACGGCCGCGCATTTGGGGCGCACCACGCAAGTGTGGGATGTGGTGGTGCGCAACGACGCCGACGGCAAGACGATCGCGCTGTTTCGTTGCACCCAGATGATCCTGTATCCAAAGTAAGCGAGGACGACCATGATGCGCCTGCTACCCAAACTGTTGGCCGCCACCCTGCTGGCCGCTTCTTCGCTCGCGTTCGCGCACGCTCCCGCCGACGATTCGCTTTATATCGGACTGGGCGCGAAGGAGGGAATCCGCAAGATCGTGGCGACCTTCGTCCCGCTCGTGCTCGCCGATGCGCGCATCAAGGAGTCGTTCTCCGAGACGGATATCAAGAACCTCACCCTGCGCCTGGAGCAACAGTTTTGCGTGCTGGCGGGCGGGCCTTGCGAATACAAGGGAAGCAAGATGACCGAGGTGCACGACGGCCTGAACGTCACCAACGCCCAGTTCAACGCCCTGACCGAAGACTTGCAGATCGCGATGGAGCGCAACGGGGTGCCGTCGCGCATCCAGAACAAGCTCGTGGCGCTGCTCGCGCCCATGCAGCGCGGCATCGTCACCAAGTGACGCCGCGCCGCCCGGGCGGCGGTTGCAAGCTAAATCCAAGCTAAATTACAAGCGAACCCAGGCGCCCTTGTAGACGATCGGCCCGGTCGGACCGTTCGGATCGGGCGAACCGCCCTTCGGTTCGAGCGAAACGGCCAGCAACGCGACGTCGTCGCTGATCGCGTTGTCGGCCAGCGCGAAGGTGCCGCGGTTGTCCTTGAGCACGCCGAGCGAGCGCGGTTTGCCCGCCTTCGGGACCGCCCACAGATGCAGGCTCTTGTCGGCGGCGACCCGCTCGGACGTGATCAGGCGCACCTCGAGCGCGCGGTGCTCGCTGTCGGCCGTGACCAGCATCGCGTTCTGGGTCTTGTCGTCGGTCAGCGTGGCGACGTACGAGATGACCGGCGCGTCAGGCGCCTGGAGCGGACGGGTGAGCACGACCACCATCAGCATCGCGGCCAGGCCGCTCGAGGCGAGGCCGAGGCCGCGCCAGAAATTGAGGTTCTCGTTGAACCAGAATTGCCAGCCCTTGGCCGTGGTTTTCAGGTTGAGGCGGCGCTCGATGCCGCGCCACACGCTCTTCGGCGGCGTCACCCCGCCCGCGAATTCGATCATCGGTGCCAGCAGCCGCTGCCATTGCGCGGTGATGTTACGCAAGTCCGCATCCTGGTGCATCCAGCCCTCGAAGCGGCGCCGCGCGCCCCCCTTCATGGTGCCGAGCGCGTACTCGGCGGCCAGCTTTTCGCGCAGGGCGGTGTTAAATCGGATGTTCATGCTTGCTCCCGTTTGGCGAGGCAGGTGCGCAGC
This sequence comes from Massilia glaciei, assembly GCF_003011895.2. Taxonomy (GTDB): domain Bacteria; phylum Pseudomonadota; class Gammaproteobacteria; order Burkholderiales; family Burkholderiaceae_D; genus Telluria_A; species Telluria_A glaciei. The sequence goes on from NZ_PXWF02000282.1 coordinate 7,342, forward strand.
TTTTCCAAACTGCGCCTGATCCAGGTTTTCACGGTTCCGACTGGTAGCTTCATGTGCTCTGCGACCTCGCTGTGCGACAAGTCGTGGTAGTACGCCAGCGCCACGACCTGGCGATGCACGCCTTCGAGGGCGGACATGCACCATGCGAGCGCCTTCGCGTCACCACTCATCTGCAACGCCTCGATCGGCGTCGCCTGCGGGTCCTGCAGGGCATTGATCACTTCGCTATCAAACTGTTCCGCGTCTATTTCAACCGAGACGTCGCTGCGCCGGAGATGGTCGAAAGCCTTGTTCCGGATAATGGTCGTCATCCAGGTCATCGGTGCGGCGAGATGGGCCTGGTAATTGCCGGCATTGTTCCAGATAGCGACGAAGGCCTCTTGCAACACCTCTTCGGCCAACTCCCGCTTATGCAGTATACGCAGCGCGAAGCCAAACAGTTTCGGGGAAGTTGCGTCGTAGAGCTTGCGGAAGGCCGACGCATCGCGTTTGCCGGCCGCCTGTAGCCAGATTTTGAGTTGCTGCGGGTCGAGCGGGTTGACGTCGGATGTCACGGAGGTCCTTGGAATGGTTTCGCGAACACGGGGCCGGTGCCGCCCCGCTTGCATTTCTATCGCCGGGGCGAGGCAAGCGAGCCTTGCAGATCGTCCCCTTACGCAGGGATGTGAAGGGCAGTTTGTCGCGCAAGGCGGCAAGCCAGGCCCATCCCTGATTCACCGGAGCAGATTAGCCCAATAGCATCATCACAGACAAGAAAATAATTAACAAAATAAATGCAAAATAGTTGAATCCAAAACGCCACCGCTTACGTACACGCTATCGCTTTTTATAGCGAAGGACAATTTGGTTAGAATGTCATAGGGAAACTTGGGGCGATCATGCGCGACACAATTCAACTTCGACAATGCCTGTTCGTTCTGTCCATGATGGGGGCCGCGGGGGGCGCGCACGCCCAAGTGTTGCGCCCTGACCTCGGCAAACTGCTGGCCACGGGCGGCGTCAGCCAAGTGGAGGGGGCGGGCGGCGGCGGGCTGGTGCCGTGGGCACTGATCAGCGGCTACGGCAGCCGCGACAGCTGGGGTGGCAATGTCCACCTGACGCGGGCGCGGACCCAGGATTTCGCGCTCGACACGCGGGGCGTCGCGGTCGGGATCGCCGACCGGGTCGAGCTCTCGTTCGCGCGCCAGGATTTCAAGGGCAGCCTCGCGCCGCTCGACCGTTTGCACATCAGGCAAGACATCGTCGGCGTCAAGCTCAAGCTGGTGGGGGACGCGGTCTACGACCAGGACCGCGCGCTGCCGCAACTGGCGGTCGGCGCCATGTTCAAGCACAACAAGGGAGTCGGCGGCCTGGGCGCCTTGAATGTGGGCAGCGTGATGGATCTGGGCGCGAAGGACGCGCGCGGGATCGACGTCTACCTCGCGGCGACCAAGGTGTTGCTCGCGCACAGCCTGCTGCTGAACGGCACCATCCGAGCAAGCAAGGCCAACCAGATGGGCTTATTGGGTTTTGGGGGCGACCGCGGCGACGGCTACAAGGCGCTGCTGGAGGTGTCGGCCGCCTACATGATCAGCCGCAAGCTCGTGGCCGGGGTCGAATACCGCATGAAGCCGCGCAACCTCGGCATCGACAACGAGAAAGACGCCTACGACGCCTTCGTCGCATGGTTCCCGAACAAACACGTCTCGTTGACGGCGGCGTATGCCGGGCTCGGCGACATCACGGTGCTCAACCCGAAGCGCCAGCGCGGGCTGTACCTCTCGCTCCAAACAGGATTTTAGGAATTATTCCGTAACCGGAGTAACCGGAGGGTGAAGCAGGGAATTGGCGTGGTGTACCACGCCCCTGCGCAACTGGCTCGCCTTGTAAGGCGAGCCTCCCCAGACCCCATCCACTCCGAATTACGTCGTAACCGGGGTCTGACCCCACTTATGAAATTAATCGCCGAATTCAGGGCCTTTCAAGGGCTACGTCGTAGATTTATGTTAATTAATTCGGTAAGTGGGGTCAGACCCCGGTTGTGAAAAAGTCGAACCTTTCGGTTGCAAAAATCTGAGACCCGGGGTGGGATTAGCCGGCCAGGGCTTTTTGCAGCAGTTCGTGCAAGGCGTTGAAGTCGGGCTCGCCCACGTAGCGGCGGATGATCTTGCCTTCCTTGTCGATCAGGAAGGTCGTCGGCGTCAACGTGACGTCGCCGAACGCCTTGGCGATCTCGCCGCTCGTGTCCATCGCCACCTTGAACGGCAGCTTGCGCGTCTCGGCGAAATTGACCACGTAGTTGGGCGGGTCGTACGCCATCGTCACGGCCACGAATTCCAATCCTTGTCCCTTGAACTTGTTGTACGTGTCGACCATCTGCGGCATCTCTTTGACGCAGGTGGCGCAAGAGGTCGCCCAGAAATTGACCATGACCACCCTGCCGCGCAGGCTCTCCGTGGTGACCTTCTGCCCCTTGAGGGTGATGAAGGTCACGTCCGGCGCCGGCGTGCTGCTGCTGAACAAGGCGAAGCCGCCCCCTAGCAGCGCCAGCAACACGGCCGCGGCAACGGCCGGCTTGACCCAGGAGCGCTTGTTTGTGGCGACGGTTCCCATGGCCCGCCCGCTTACAGCGCCACCGACTGCGTCGGCGACAGCGCCTTGACCTCGTCTTCGCTGATGTAGTCGAAAATCTTGACCACCTTCTGCACGCCGCCCACGCCGCGCGCGATGTCGGCCCCGAGCGCACCCTCGCGCTGGCTCACCCGGCCCAGCAGGTACACGATGCCGCGCTCGGTCACCACCTTGAACGAGCTGGCCGAGATGGTTTTCATCTCGACCAGGCTGGCCTTGACTTTGGCCGTGATCAGCGTGTCGGCCGAGCGCGAGGTGTAGCTCGCCGGCCCCGCGATCGCGAGCTCGTTGGCGACCACGATCACGCCCGGGATCGCCTTCATGTCGCGCTCGAGCTCGGCCTTCATGGCCTCGTCCCGGACTTCGCCCGTCAGCAGCAGTTGGCGGTTGAAACTGTTGACGTTCACGTGCGCGATTTCGCCGCTGAGCTTGGAGGCCCGCAATTCGCCCTTGATCGCGATGGTCTTGTCGTCGGTCTGGGTGCCGAGGCTGCGGCGGTCGTTGGTGGCGACCGCGCCGACCACGGCGCCGCCGACCACCAAGCCGACGCAGCCCGACAGGCTGGTCATGATCGCCGCGCAGACCAGGCCTTTGGCCAGGGCGCGCGACATGGGGTGGCCGTTTTTACTCATTTACATCTCCTCCGAATAATGCGACGTCGATGCCGTCGCAGATGCAGTGTATGGTGACCAGGTGGACTTCCTGGATGCGCGCGGTGCGCGTGTGCGGCACGCAAATATTGACGTCGGCGTCGGTGAGCATCTTGGCGATCTCGCCGCCGTCCTTGCCGGTCAGCGCGACCACGCGCATCTCGCGCTCGAGCGCCACTTCGACCGCCGCCAGCACATTGGCCGAATTGCCCGAGGTCGAAATCGCCAGCAGCACGTCGCCGGCCTGGCCGAACGCTTGCACTTGCTTCGAGAAAATCTCGCGGTAGCTGTAGTCGTTGCCGACGGCGGTCATGATCGAGGTGTCGGTGGTCAACGCCATGGCCGGCAGCGGAAAACGCTCGCGCTCGAAGCGGCCGACCAGCTCGGCGGCGAAATGCTGGCAATCGGCGGCCGAGCCACCGTTCCCGCAAGCGAGTATCTTGTTGCCGTTCGAAAGGGCCGAGAACATCAGTTCGATGGCCTGGGAAATGGGTTGTGCCAGCAGCGGGGCCGATTGCAGCTTGAGCTCGGCGCTTTCGTGGAAATGGGAGAGGATGCGTTGAGTATTCATAGGTGCCGATTATAGTGCAGTGGCAAGCGAAGACGGGCAAGCCCGGTTAAAAATGCTTAGGAAAGTGACTTACACTTCGATGGCGTTGCGCAGCCAGTTGAGGGTCTCGCCGTCGATCGCGACGACGTCGAAGCGGCAGCCCGGCACGGCCGCGAAGCGCTTGAGGTAGAACTGTGCCGCGTGCACCAGGCGCCGGATCTTGGCCGGGGTGATGCTGGCGGCGGCCCCGCCGCGGGCGGCGCTGGCGCGCTGGCGCACCTCCACGAACACCAGCGTTTCGCCGTCGCGCATGATCAGGTCGACCTCCCCGCCCTTGCAGCTGAAATTGGCCTCGACCAGGGTCAGGCCGTTTTTTTGCAGGTGCGCGAGGGCTTGCCGCTCCCACAGCTGGCCCTTGCGCTGCTTGGCGCTCAGGCGCAAGGGCCACATGCTCAGTTCTTGCCGTTGAGCGGGGTGAACGCGCCGTTCTGGTAGATGACGGCCGGGTAGAAGCGCGAGAATTGGGACGGGCCGGCGCCGAGCTTGCCCTGCAGTCGCCCGGTCACGCCATTGAACCTGAATTGCTGGTTCGGGCGCAGCGCGATCTCGCGCGCCACGCGGTAGGCGTCGATGCCGAGCGCGTACAGGCGGTCCATGTCGAGCATGGCGCGGCTCGGGATGCGCGGCGGATGGAGCCTCACCGCCGGGTGGTCGGGCTGGACCTCCCATGGCAGGTCCATCAGGCGCATGCCGTCGAGCTGGGCCATGGCGGTGCCGGGTTCGAGCCCGGGGTTGACCGACGAGGCGCCGTACAGTGGCAGGGCGCTGTCGAGGTTCATCCGCATCTGGCCGGCCTGGTCGGCGTCGAGCGCGGCGAACAGCAGACCCGGCGGATCGGCGTCGACCCGCGCCTTGAGCTGGGCCAGCGCCGCCTCGCTCAGGTAGCCGTTCGAGTCGGCCAGTTCGACCACGTCGCTCTGGAAACCCAACTGTTTCCAACGGGTCTGGAAGGCCAGCGCGATCCGGCGCTGCCAGGCGTTGGTGCCCGACACGATCAGCGCGCGCAGCGGCAGCCCGGCGTGCAGTTCGTCGGCCGCCATCTGCGCGACCTGGCGCGCCTCGGCCTCGATCGACAAGCCCATCACGAGCATCAGGTCGGGCACCGCGGTGTTGGCGTCGGGGTTGTTGAGCGCGATCGTCGGCTTGAGCACGAGCTGGCTCGCCGCGAGCGTGGTCACGGCCGAGCGCGCGAGCGGCCCGACCACGATGTCGTTGTTCTGGACCGCGCTGGCGTAATCGCTGGTGACCTGGTCGGGGGTGTCGCCGGCCTGCACCAGGTTGACGACGAAGCCGGCGCTGTCGCGCTCGTATGCGGCCATGAAGCCGGCGCGCACCGCCTCGGCCGGCTTGCCCAGCGCTTCCGAGCGCAGCGGCAGCATCAGCGCGATGCGGACCGCGCCGGCTTGCACCGCGCCGGGCTGCATGGCGGCGGGTGGCAGGCCCCCGGGGCCGGACAGGTCGATGGGGCGGGTCTGCACGATCGCGGCCGGGACCGACGCGAGGGGCGCGACCGGCGTGACGGGCATATTCGGCATATTCGGCGCGGCCACATCGTTGGCGCGGCGGCCGGTCTCGGGCGCGCTTGTGTTTGCTATGATAGGCGTGCACAATCCGCCCGGCCCGGGATCGCAGGGCATCGGCGTGTTGCAGCCTGCGAACAAGCCCGCGGCGAGGCATCCGAGCAAGACCTTCAGTTTTCTTTTAATTTGCACCACGGCCTCCAATGACAGAACTTCAACTCCCCCAGATCGCTCAGCTTCCCGTCATGGGCGAAGCGATGCACCAAGCCTATCCTACAGCAACCCTGTATGTCCTGGCGACACCGATCGGAAATGTTGCCGATATCACGTTGCGGGCTTTGCACGTACTGACCATCGTCGACGCGGTGGCCTGCGAGGACACGCGCAACACGGGCCATCTGCTCAGCCGCTTCGGCCTGAACAAGCCCTTGCTCGCGGCGCACCAGCACAACGAGCGTGAGGTCGCCGACAAGCTCGTCGCGCGCCTGCTCTCCGGCGAGCGCATCGCGCTGGTGTCGGACGCGGGCACGCCGGCCGTGTCGGACCCGGGCGCGCGCATCGTCGACGCGGTGCGCGCGGCCGGGCTGCGCGTGGTGCCGCTGCCGGGCGCCTCGGCGGCGGTGACGGCCTTGTCGGCGAGCGGCCTGGTCAACGACCAATTCTACTTCGTCGGCTTCCTGCCGGCCAAGGCCAAGCAGCGCGAGAGCGCGCTCGGCCTGCTACGCGCGGTCAGCGCGACGATGGTGTTTTACGAGGCGCCGCACCGGATACTCGATTGCGTCGGGGCGCTCGCCGCCGCTTTCGAGCCGGGCCGCAACATCGTGTTCGCGCGCGAGCTGACCAAGTTGTTCGAGGAGATCCACCGCTGCCCGCTGTCCGAGGCCGTCGCCTGGGTCAAGGCCGACCCCCACCGTGAAAAGGGCGAGTACGTGGTGTTGCTCGAAGGCGCGAGCGTGGGCGGCGACGCGGCCGACGCCGAGGCCGAGCGCATCCTCAACATTCTGCTGGCCGAATGCTCGGTCAAGCAGGCCGCCAACCTGGCGGCGCAGATCACGGGCCGCAAGAAAAACGCGCTCTACGACCGCGCGCTGGAAATAAAAAACGCGCAGGAAAAGAACGCGCAGGAAAAGAACGCGCAGGAAAAGAACGCGCAGGACTAAGGGAACTAAGGGGCCGTGAACAAGCAAGTGCGACAGGTATTTTTGAACAGCTCCTAAGCCTACAATTTATCGCACTGGCGCATGGCAGCGCTGTCAAAAGGGTAGCGCAGACTGTCTGGCATGGTGCTGGCGTCGCCACAGTGGTATCGGGGGCTGTGGCGGGGTGGTGCCATGGCGGGCGGCCTGCGCGCCTTGAAGGCCGCGGCTGCCTACCACTTGCAGCCGCTGTCCTTCTTGTCGAACAAGATGAGGATCGGGCCGAGCAGTCCGCCCGGCAGGCCGTCCTTGCAATTGCGTCGTTTTGCCTGCGAGATCGCCTTGGCCGCCTTGGTCTCGGTTTCCAGGGGGCGGTCCAGCTCCCGCTTGGCGATGAGCCATTCATTCGGTTTGAGGTTCTTCGACGGTTGTTCGTTGGCCATCCCGCGCGCGGTCGAGCGCGCGGCGTCGAGGTCGAAGCGCGGCTTGTCGGCGGCCGGCGCCGGCGGGGCGATCACGAACGCGTCGCTCGGCGCTTCGGTTTGGCGCTCGTCTTGTGGCACAGAAATCACCTCCGCCGAACGGGCGGCGCGCGGCTTGGCGCTGGCCTGGCGCGGCGCGCGCGGCGCGGCCGCCGATTTCGGGGCGGCGCTCGCGGGCGGCGCGCTTGTTGGCGGCGGTGGCGGCGGGGCGCGCAGCCAGACCGTGATCGTCGGCTGCGCCGGATCGGCCTCGATTGCCGGCGTTTGCGGCCGCGTTTGCTGAAACACGATCAGCACGAGCGCATGCACCAGCAGCGACAGCGCCATGCCGGATGCAGCGCGGTGGCGGCGCAGTTGGGGCGCGGCCCAGCTGCGGGGTTCTACTTCCGGTTCGGCTTCCGGCTTTACTTCCGGCTTTACTTCCATTTGTGCGGCGGGGATCGGTTCTTGGTTCATGGTTGGGGTGATCGTCGCACGATTGGCATATTGGCAATAGGGCGATTACATTTCGTCACATCTTGGACCCTGATTTCATCAATTAGTTGAAATCGCCTGCCCGAGGCTTGACCGGGCGGCGCGCAGCCGCTATTATCTTGTTCCTCGGAGTGTGGCGCAGTCCGGTAGCGCACCTGGTTTGGGACCAGGGGGTCCAAGGTTCGAATCCTTGTACTCCGACCAGTATTTCCTTATGCAGGCTGACAAAATTCTAGTCAGCCTGTCATATCCCCCTCAGTAGTTTCCGCAATATCCCCCTGATTGTGATTGTTTCGGCTGGCTAAATGGCTCGATCGCGTTGTCGCGCGCGCGCTAAAAACAGCAAAGATCGAAACCGAAGAACAAATACCACATCGTCCTCGCGGAGGCGGGGAGGCATGCCTCCCCCCCATAGAACATTCGCGTTCTATGGGGCCCCGCCTCCGCGAGGACGATGTTGTTTTTTGATATATATGTGTTTTCGTCGCGATTTCTAAGTGCTTACCCCGCGCGCTTGGCCTCCAACGCATTGCCCGCGCGGCTGGACCCCTTGCGGCCCAGATGCGCGCTGATGAACTGCCCCGCGTCGACCACCAGATCGAGATTGATCCCGGTCTCGATCCCGAGCCCGTGCATCAGGTACAGCACGTCCTCGGTCGCCACATTCCCGGTCGCGCCCTTGGCGTACGGGCAGCCGCCCAGCCCCGACACCGACGAATGGAAAATCGACACCCCCACCTCGAGGCTGGCGTAGATGTTGGCCAGCGCCTGCCCGTAGGTGTCGTGGAAGTGCCCCGAAATCGACTCGAGCCTGAACTCGCGCGCCGCGCGCAGCATCACCGCCTGCGTCTGGCGCGCGGTCGCCACGCCGATGGTGTCGGCGATGTCGATCTCGTCGCAGCCCAGGTCGCGCATGCGCCCCACCACGTCGGCCACCGCGTCGAGCGGCACCTCGCCCTGGTACGGGCAGCCGAACGCGCAGCTGATGCTGCCGCGCAGGCGCAGGCGGTTTTGTTTGGCCGCCTTGGCCACGCTCTCGAAGCGCGCGATCGATTCGGCGATCGAGCAGTTGATATTGCGCTGCGAGAAAGCCTCGGAGGCCGAGCCAAAAATCACCACCTCGTCGGCGCGGCTGGCCAGCGCCGCCTCGAAGCCCTGCATGTTCGGCGTCAGCGCCGAGTAGACCGTGCCGGCGCGGCGCGTGATCGCGGCCATCACCTCGGCGCTGGTGGCCATCTGCGGCACCCACTTCGGCGACACGAACGAGGCCGCCTCGATGTTGGCGAAGCCGGCGCGCGAGAGCCGGTCGACCAACTCGGTCTTGACCGCGGCCGACACCGACTCCTTCTCGTTTTGCAGGCCGTCGCGCGGTCCGACTTCGACGATCTTGACCTTGCCCGGCAGGCTCGCTTGCATGTTCATTTTCAGTATCCTCTGGTGGGGTCGACGATGTCGGCCACGGGTTCGCCGTTTTCGAGCGCGCGCAGCTTGCCGGCGATCTGAACGATGCTCGGGCGGCGCAGCGTGAACGCCGAGACGTGCGGGGTGATGGTGATGCGCGGCTCGTCCCAAAACGGGTGCGGCGCCGGCAGCGGCTCGTGGCGGAACACGTCGAGCGTGGCGCCGGCGATGTGGCCCGAGCGGATCAGGGCCAGCAGGTCCGGCTCGGCGACCTGCGCCCCGCGCGCCACGTTGACCAGGTACGCGCCCTGGGGCAGCAGCGACAAGCTGGAGCGGTCGAGCAGATTGGTGGTCTCGGGCGTGAGCGGCAGCATGCAAACGAGCACCCGGGTGCCGCGCAGGAAGTCGTCGAGCGTCTCGAGGCCCGCGAAGCACTCCACGCCGTCGATCTGCTTGGCGCCGCGGCTCCAGCCGCGCAGGGGAAAGCCGAAGTGCGCGAGCGAATCTAGCACGCGCCGTCCCAACACGCCGGTGCCCAGCACGCCGACCCTGAAGTCCTCTTTTTGAAACTGCGGCAACTGGGCCCACACGCCGGCGCGGGCCTGGCGTTGGTATTCGTCGAAGCGGCGGAAGTAGCCCAGCACCGCGTGGGTCACGTATTCGGCCATCTGGATCGCCATGCCGGCGTCGCCCAGACGGATCAGCGGCACCCGCGGCAGGGCGTCGCCGTACTTGAGTATCGCGTCGACGCCGGCGCCGGTCAAAAAAACCGCCTTGACGTGCGCCAGCTGCGGCAGCAGCGCCGGCGGCGGCGACCACAACACCGCGTAGTCGCACGGGGCAATGGCTTCGCCCTCGCGCCACACCACCACCTCGGCCTCGGGCAGCACCTCGGCGAAATCGCGCACCCAGGGATCGGTCAGGCCGTCGGCCCGGTGTAAAAGAATTCGCATGGCTGCCCCTCCGCTGGCCCGGTTTGTTACGCCGCCGCTTTAAAGGCGAGCAGCGGAGCGCCGTCGGCCACCTGGTCGCCCACCTGGTACAAGATCTCTTCGACCAGGCCGTCCGACGGCGCGCCGATGGTGTGCTCCATCTTCATCGCCTCCATGATCACCAGCGGGTCGCCCTTCTTGACCTGCTGGCCTTTGGCGGCGAGCACCGCGACCACCTTGCCCGGCATCGGCGCGGTCAGGCGCCCGCCCGCCGCTTCAAGCTCGCCGGCATGCGCCATCGGGTCGTTGTAATGCAGCTGGAAGTGGCGCCCGCCCGAGAACACATGGAAGATCTCGCCGTCGCGCCGCACTGTGCCGTGCATCGAGGTCGCGCCCAGTTTGATCGACAGCTCCGCGCCTTCGCGCCGGGTCACCGACAGCGCCGCCTCGATGCCGCCGACGGCCAGGTCCCAGCCGCCCGCGTGGTAGGTCACGTCGACCTTGTAGTGCTTCATGTCGCGCGCGGCCGTGTACTCGTCCGAGAACGTGAGCTGGCGCTGGTAGGCGCTGTTGAGGCGCCAGCCGAGCGCATTGCCCCACGGGTCGGAGCGGTTGGCCGAGACCGCGGCCGAGCAGTCTTTTTCGGCTTCGATCAGCGCCACCGCGGCCAGCGCGAGCGCGCCCACCGGCACCGCCTTCGGCTGCGGGAACAGGGTCTCGGCGTCGCGCTCGATCAGGCCCGTGTCGAGGTCGGCCGAGGCGAACGAGCCGCCTTCGACCAGCCGCTTGAGGAAGGCGATGTTGGTGGCCAGGCCGACGATCTGGAATTCGGCCAGCGCCTGCGACATGCGCGCGAGCGCCTGGTTGCGGTCGGCGCCCCAGACGATCAGCTTGGCGATCATCGGGTCGTAGAACGGCGAGATGGCGTCGCCCTCGCGCACGCCCGAGTCGATCCGCACCGCCGCCGGCGCCCCGCCCGGGGTGCCGCCCAGTTCGAACGAGACCGCGCCCGGGGTGTCCATGTGGCGCAGCGTGCCGATCGACGGCAGGAAGCCCTTCTCGGGGTTTTCGGCGTACACGCGCGCCTCGATCGAATGGCCGTGGATCGCCAGTTCGGCCTGGGTTTTTGGCAGCGGCTGGCCGGCCGCCACGCGCAACTGCCATTCGACCAGGTCGGTCCCGGTGATCATCTCGGTGACCGGGTGCTCGACCTGCAGGCGCGTGTTCATCTCCATGAAGTAGAACGAGCCGTCCTGGTTGGCGATGAATTCGACCGTGCCGGCGCCGACGTAGCCGACCGCCTTGGCCGCCGCCACGGCGGCCTCGCCCATCGCGGCGCGGCGCTCGGCCGGCATGCCCGGCGCCGGCGCCTCTTCGAGCACCTTCTGGTGGCGCCGCTGCACCGAGCAGTCGCGCTCGTGCAGGTAGACGCAATTGCCGTGGGTGTCTGCGAACACCTGGATCTCGATGTGGCGCGGACGGGTCAGGTATTTCTCGGCCAGCACCTTGTCGTCGCCGAAGGAGCTGATCGCCTCGCGCTTGCACGAGGCCAGCGCGGCCTTGAAGTCCTCCGACTTTTCGATCACGCGCATGCCCTTGCCGCCGCCGCCGGCGCTGGCCTTGAGCAGCACCGGGTAGCCTATGCGGTCGCCCTGCAGCTGCAAAAAGTCGGGGTCCTGCTCGTCGCCGTGGTAGCCGGGCACCAGCGGCACGTCGGCGCTTTCCATGAGCGTCTTGGCGGCCGATTTGGACCCCATCGCGCGCATGCTCGACGCCGGCGGCCCGATGAACACCAGACCCGCCTCAGAGCAGGCGTCGGCGAAGTCCGCGTTCTCGGACAGGAAGCCATACCCCGGATGGATCGCCTGGGCGCCGGTGGCCAGCGCCACGGCGATGATGGTGTCGCCGCACAGATAGCTCTCTTTGGCCGGCGCGGGGCCGATCAGCACCGCCTCATCGCATACCGCCACGTGCTTCGCCTCGGCGTCGGCCTCCGAATACACGGCGACGGTCTTGATGCCCATGGCGCGCGCGGTGGCGGCGACCCGGCAGGCGATTTCGCCGCGGTTGGCGATGAGGATTTTTTTGAACATGCTGTTTTTTCCAGGGTTGGGATGCCGGTTAATCGGGGTTGCGCGCCGCTGCGGTCAGCCGCCGCACTTTGCCTTGGGTGCCGAGTCGAGCACCGCGCCGCGCGTCACCAGCCCGAGTTTGGCCAGCAGCACGCGGTCGTCCTCGGCTTCCGGATTGTCGGTCGTGAGCAGCTTGTCGCCGTAGAAGATCGAGTTGGCGCCGGCCAGGAAGCACATCGCCTGCACCGCCTCGCCCATCTGGCGCCGCCCCGCCGACAGGCGCACGCGCGCCTCCGGCATGGTGATCCGCGCCACCGCGATGGTGCGCACGAATTCGAACGGGTCGAGCGGGTCGAGCCCGTGCAGCGGCGTGCCTTCGACCTGCACCAGGTGGTTGACCGGCACCGACTCGGGATACGGATTGAGGTTGGCCAGCTGCGCGATCAGGCCTGCGCGCTGCAGGCGCGATTCGCCCATGCCGACGATGCCGCCGCAGCAGACCTTGAGGCCGGCGTTGCGCACGCGCCCGAGGGTGTCGAGGCGGTCCTGGTATTCGCGGGTCGAGATCACATTGCTGTAGAACTCGGGCGCGGTGTCGAGGTTGTGGTTGTAGTAGTCCAGTCCCGCGTTTTTAAGGCGGTCGGCCTGGCCCTCCTCGAGCATGCCGAGGGTGGCGCAGGTCTCGAGGCCGAGCGCCTTGACCTCGCGCACCATCTCCTCGACCTTCTCCATGTCGCGCTCCTTGGGGCTGCGCCACGCGGCGCCCATGCAGAAACGGGTGGCGCCGTTGGCCTTGGCCTGGCGCGCGGCGTCGAGCACGGTGTCGATGCCGAGCAGCTTCTTGGCCTCGACCCCGGTGTCGTAGCGCGCCGCCTGCGGGCAGTAGCCGCAGTCCTCCTCGCAGCCGCCGGTCTTGATCGACAACAGCGTCGCCAATTCCACGTCGCCCGCCGGGAACTGGGCGCGGTGCACCGTCTGGGCCTGGAACATCAGCTCGTTGAAGGGCAGCTCGAACAGCGCCAGCACGTCGGCCAGCGGCCAGGTGGCGGCTTCGGGCAGGCCGATCGGGGCGGCGGGCTTGTGGAATGAGAGTTCAGACATGTGATTCCTTCTACAGAGTTTTCAGTTACGCGCGGACGGCCAGCCAGGCAGACCCGCAAGATCGATAAAACCGGCGACCAGCGCGGGCGTCGGTTGTTCCAGATACGGCACCCGGCCCAGCAGCGGCGCGGGTATGCGCTGCTGCAGCGCTTCGATGTTCTCGTCGGCGAAGCGCATGCCGGGCAGCGCCTCGTTGGCGACCCAGCCGGCCACCACCAGCCCGCGCGCGACGATCGCCTCGACCGTCAGCAGGGCGTGGTTGATGCAGCCGAGGCGCAGGCCCACCACCAGAATCACCGGCAGGTCCAGTTGCGCGGCCAGGTCGGCGGTGTCGAAACTGTCCGACAGCGGCACCCGGAAGCCGCCCACGCCCTCGACCACGACGGCGTCGGAGGCGAGCGCGATCTCGGTGTAGGCGGCCAGAATCGGCACCGCCTCGATGGTCACGCCGTCGAGCGCGGCCGCGATGTGCGGCGCGCACGCCTCGCGCAGCATGTAGGGGGTGGTCAGATGGCGCGGCAGATGCACATTGCCGACGGCGAGAAGGGCGTCGGCGTCCTCGTTGTGCAGTTCGCCGTCGCGCATCTCGGCGCCGGCGGCGACCGGCTTCATGCCGCAGGCGCGCACGCCGTTGGCGACCAACTGGTGCAGGATGGCGGCCGAGACCAGCGTCTTGCCGATGCCGGTGTCGGTGCCCGCCACAAAGCAGCAAAAGCGCGACGGCCAGACCTCGAGCGGGGTGGCCGGCTGCGGCGCCGCCTCGAGCACGGGGGCGTCGGCGCTGGAGGCGGTGGCGACGCTCTCTTCGGGGTCGTTAAGACTCATCCGGCGTCCTTTCCAGTTCGTTGAGCGCGGCCGTCAGCTGCGCGACTTCCTCGTGGGTGTGGGCGGCCGACAGGGTCACGCGCAGGCGCGCCGTGCCGACCGGCACCGTCGGCGGGCGGATCGCCGGCACCCACAGGCCGCGCTCGTGCAGGCGCGCGGCCGCGCGCAGCGCCTCCTCGTTGCTGCCGATGATGATCGGCTGGATCGCCGTCTCGGACGCGCCATGCTGCCAGCGCGTGAGCCGCAATTCGGTCCTGAACTGCGCGATCAGCGCGTTCAGGTGCGCGCGCCGCCCGGCGCCCTCGGCCCCCCCGATGATGTCGAGGCTCGCGAGCAGCGTGTGCGACAGGGCCGGCGGCGCGGCGGTGGTGTAGATGTAGGGGCGCGCGCGCTGGATCAGCAGTTCGATCACGCTCGCGTGGGCCGCCACAAAAGCGCCGCCGACGCCGGCGGCCTTGCCCAGCGTGCCCATATACACCAGGTTGGGCGAGTTCAGGCCGAAGTGCTCGAGCGCGCCGCGCCCGTTCGCGCCGAGCGTGCCGAAGCCGTGCGCGTCGTCGATGACGAGCCAGGCGCCGTGTCGTTCGCACAGCGCCAGCATGGCCGGCAGGTCGGCGATCTCGCCGTCCATGCTGAACACGCTGTCGGTGACCACCAGCTTGGTGCCGGCGCTGCTGGCGCCAAGCTGCGCGGCCAACGCGCCAAGGTCGGCGTGCGGGGTCACCTTGACGCTGGCGCGGGCCAGGCGCGCGCCGTCGATCAGCGAGGCGTGGTTGAGCGACTCGGAGAAAATCTCGGCGTTGGCGTCGGCGCCGAGCGCGGTCAGCATCGCCAGGTTGGCCATGTAGCCGGTGCAAAAATACAGCGCGCGCGGCGACACCAGGTGCCCGCCCACGAACCCGGCGAGGCGCTCCTCGAGCAGCGCGTGGGCGCGGCTGTGGCCGCTGATCAGGTGCGATGCGCCGCTGCCCACGCCGTACATGGACGCGCCTTCGCACAGCGCCGCGACCAGCGCGGGGTGCGCGGCCAGGCCCAGGTAGTCGTTGCTGCAAAACGCGAGCAGGGGACTGCCTTCGACGGCCAGGCGCGGCGCGCAGGCCGTGTCGACCGGGCGCCGGCGGCGCGTCAGGCTTTGCGCGTCGAGACCTGCGAGGGTGGTGTTGATGTTGGCGATCAGGTCCATGTTCAGCTTGAAATGACGGAGTCGAAGACGCGCCGGGTGCGCTCGGCGAGGCCGTCGATCTCCTCGTCCGAGAGCACGTAAGGCGGCATCAGGTAGACGGTCCCGCCGATCGGGCGCAGCAGCAGTTCGTGCTCGAGCGCGGTCGTGAAAAAGCGGCGCGAGAAGGTGGCGGCGCGGGTGGCATCGGGCTCGATCGCGTCGAACGCGAAGATCATGCCGCGCTGGCGGAAATGGCGCACCCGCTCGTGCCGCGCCAAGGGCGCGAGCGCCTGGCGCAAACGCCCGGCGCGCGCCTGGTTGCGGTTGAGGACGTCGTCGTCCCTGAAAATGGCCAGCGTCGCCAGCGCCGCGCGGCAGGCCAGCGGATTGCCGGTGTACGAGTGCGAATGCAAAAAGCCGCGCGTGACGTCGGTGCTGTAGAAGGCCTGGTAGATCTCGTCGCGCGTGAGCACCAGCGACAGCGGCAGGTAGCCGCCGCTGATGCCCTTCGACAGGCACAGGAAGTCGGGCCAGATGTTGGCCTGCTCGCAGGCGAAAAAGGTGCCGGTGCGCCCGCAGCCGACCGCGATCTCGTCGAGGATCAGATGCACCTGGTAGCGGTCGCACAGCGAGCGCACCAGCGCCAGGTAGAGCGGGTCGTGCATCGCCATGCCGGTGGCGCACTGCACCAGCGGCTCGATGATGATCGCGGCGATTTGGTCGGCGCGCTCGGCGAACAGCGCCTCGACGTCGGCAGCTGCGCGGCGCGCCACGTCCTGCGCGGTTTCGCCCTCGCGCGCGCCGCGCGCGTCGGGCGATGCCACCACGCGCGCCGCCCGCAGCAGCGGGCCGTAGGCATCCTTGAACAAGGCGACGTCGGTGACGGCCAGCGCGCCGATGGTCTCGCCGTGGTAGCTGCCCTTGAGGCAGACGAATTCCTGCTTGCCGCCGCGGCCGGCGTTGCGCCACGCGTGGAAGCTCATCTTGAGCGCGATTTCGACGGCCGAGGCGCCGTCGGAGGCGTAGAAAGCGTGGCCGAGCACATTGCCGGTCAAGCTTGATAACTGCTCCGACAGTTCGATCACCGGCTCGTGCGTGAAGCCGGCCAGCATCGCGTGTTCGAGCTTGTCTAGCTGGTCCTTGAGGGCGGCGTTGATGCGCGGGTTGGCGTGGCCGAACAGGTTGACCCACCACGAGCTGATCGCGTCGAGGTAGCGTTTGCCGTCGTGGTCGTACAGCCAGACGCCGCGGCCGTGGCTGACCGGCACCAGCGGGACGCTCTCGTGGTGCTGCATTTGCGTGCACGGATGCCAGACGCTGCGCAGGCTGCGCGCGACCCAGTCGGCGCTTTTGTTGATAGGGTCGGGTGCGTGCGCCATGGTGCTCAGTTCAGCCACGTGGGCTTGCGTTTTTCGAGGAACGAGGCGACGCCCTCGCGCCCCTCCTGCGAGGCGCGGATGTGGGCGATGCGCTCGGCGGTGTCGGCCAGCAGCGCGTCGTTCACCGGCTGGCCGACGATGTCGCGCACCAGCACCTTGGCCTGGGCCACGGCGTTGGGGCTGTTCGAGACCAGCGCCTTGACGATAGCAAGCACCTGCGCGTCGAGCGCGTCGGCGGCGACCACCTCGTGCGCGAAGCCGATGCGGTGCGCCTCGCGCGCGCTGAAGCGTTCGGCCGTCAAAAAGTAGCGCCGCGCCGCGTTCTCGCCCATCGCCTTGATCACATACGGCGAGATGGTCGCCGGGATCAGTCCCAGCTTGACTTCGCTGAGGCAGAAATTGGCCTCCTCGGCGGCGACCGTGATGTCGCACGCGGCGACCAGCCCCATGCCGCCGGCGTAGCAATCGCCCTGCACCTTGGCCACCACCGGCTTGGGGCACAGGTAGATGGTGCGCAGCATATCGGCCAGCATGGCGGCGTCGGCGCTGTTCTCGGCGAACGAGTAGGCCGCCATCTTCTTCATCCAATTGAGGTCGGCGCCGGCGCAAAAGGCCGGGCCGTTGGCGGCCAGCACGATCGCCCGCACCAACTCGTTGCGTCCGAGTTCGTCGAACGCGAGCGCGAGCTCGGCGATCGTGTGCTCGTTGAAGGCGTTGCGCACCTCGGGCCGGTTCAGCGTCAGCGTGGCGACCTTGTCGGCGATCGCGATTGTCAGTGTCTGGTATTGCGTAAATTCCATGAGTCGACTCCTTACATCCTGAAGATGCCGAACTTGGTGTCCGGGATCTCGGCGTTGAACGCGGCCGACAGGCCAAGGCCGAGCACCATGCGGGTGTCGGCCGGGTCGATCACGCCGTCGTCCCACAGGCGCGCGCTCGCGTAATACGGGTGGCCCTGGTGCTCGTACTGCTCCTTGATCGGCTGCTTGAAGGCGGCTTCCTCCTCGGGCGTCCACTGGCCGCCCTTGCCCTCGATGCCGTCGCGCTTGACCGTGGCCAGCACGCTGGCGGCCTGGTCGCCGCCCATGACGGAGATGCGCGCGTTGGGCCACATCCACAAAAAGCGCGGCGAGAACGCGCGCCCGCACATGCCGTAATTGCCTGCGCCGAAGCTGCCGCCGATGATGACCGTGAACTTGGGCACGGCCGCCGTGGCCACCGCGGTGACCATCTTGGCGCCGTTGCGGGCGATGCCCTCGTTCTCGTATTTGCGCCCTACCATGAAGCCGGTGATATTTTGCAGGAACACGAGCGGGATCTTGCGCTGGCAGCACAGTTCGATGAAGTGGGTGCCCTTGAGCGCCGACTCCGAGAACAGGATGCCGTTGTTGGCGATGATGCCGACCTGGACCCCGTAGATGTGGGCGAAGCCGCAGATCAGGGTGGTGCCGTAGCGCGCCTTGAACTCGTCGAACTCGCTGCCGTCGAAAACGCGCGCGATCACCTCGCGCACGTCGAACGGCTTGCGGGTGTCGACCGGGATCACGCCGTACAGCTCCGACGGCGCGTATTTGGGCTCGCTGGACTCGCGCAGCGCCATCTGGCGCGGCTTGACGCGGTTCAGGTTCGACACGATGGTGCGCGCCAGCGACAGCGCGTGCAGGTCGTCCTGCGCCAGGTGGTCGACCACGCCCGAGAGGCGGGTGTGGACGTCGCCGCCGCCGAGGTCCTCGGCCGTGACCACCTCGCCGGTGGCCGCCTTGACCAGCGGCGGGCCGCCCAGGAAGATCGTGCCCTGCTCCTTGACGATGATCGACTCGTCGCTCATGGCCGGCACGTAGGCGCCGCCGGCGGTGCACGAGCCCATCACGACGGCGATCTGCGGGATGCCCTTGCTTGATAAATTGGCCTGGTTGTAGAAGATGCGGCCGAAATGGTCGCGGTCGGGGAAGACGTCGTCCTGGTTCGGCAGGTTGGCGCCGCCCGAGTCGACCAGGTAGATGCAGGGCAGCTGGTTCTGGTCGGCGATCTCCTGGGCGCGCAGGTGTTTTTTGACCGTCATCGGGTAGTAGGTGCCGCCCTTGACGGTGGCGTCGTTACAGACGATCACGCACTCCTGGCCCGAGACGCGGCCGATGCCGGTGATGATGCCGGCGCTCGGCGCGGCGCCGTCGTACATGTCGTAGGCGGCCAGTTGCGACAATTCGAGGAACGGCGTGCCCGGGTCGAGCAGCATCTGCACGCGGTCGCGCGGCAGCAGCTTGCCGCGCGCGACATGCTTGGCGCTGGCCGCGGCGCCGCCGCCGGCGGCGATCGCCGACACTTTGGCGCGCAGGTCGTCGACCACGGCTTGCATGGCCGCCGCGTTGGCCTTGAAGTCTTCGCTGCGCGTGTTCAGTTTGCTGTCGATATGAGGCATTGCTGTCCTTTGTCTTGTCGCGTGGTCCGCCGGGGCTTCGCCAGGGCGATGATTTTTTTATTCGGGAAAACTGCCTTCCAGATACAGCCAGCGCGCCCGCGCGCCCTCCCCCTCGCGCACGAAAAGGCTGAGTTCGTGCAGGCGGTGGGCGCGGCCGTTGATCTTGTAGCGGGCGACGAATTCGACGCTGTCGCGCCCCGGCGAATCCGGCAAATTTACTTTACGTTGACGTAAACGTAAAGCAGATTCTACCTCAAGTCCCAGCCACTTGACAGCTTCGGCCCGGTCGATGATGGGCGGCGGCGGACAGGTGCTGGGGTGCCATGTGGCGCGCAGGTAGTCCTCGTCGCCCAGGGTGTAGGCGGTGTAGCGCGAGCGCATCAGCAGTTGCGCCGTGGGCGCGATGGCGGCGCCCGACAAGAAGGGGCCGCAGCAGGTGGCGAAGGCGGCGCCGCCGCAAGGACAGGCGGCGGGCTTGGACGGAGAAGGCATGGTCGAGGGCGCGCTGGTAGAAGGGGGCAATTATCCGCCATATCCGCCCGGCATGGGGGACGCGCGCCGATTATCGGAGCGGCGCCGCCATCAATTTTGCCTGCACCGCGCTTTGATCGGGCGGGTTGGCGAACAGCGCGTCCACGGCCATGCCCTCCTTTTCCAGTAGATACGCGACTTCGAGGTGGAAACCCCGGTACAAACCGCTCTTGGAAACGGCCATCTTTTCGCTGCCAGCCTTGAACAGCCGGAGGTTTTCGTCGAAATCGAAGTCCCCGCCCTTGCCGATGTAGTCGGCGTAGCCTTCAAGCAACCATTGTGGGTAACGCAGCGTGACCAGGCGTCCATATTGGCGGCCGACATCGATGTGGGTCGCCTCGTGCGCGATGTAATACGAAAGCGTGCGCTGCGCGGCGTCGGCGATCGGCCCCGGACCCGGCGAATGGATGCGGTTGCCGGCGATATCGGCGGCGCGGATATAGATGTTGCGCGTGTTCCAAGTGTCCGCGGCGCCGCCAAGGCGGGCGCTGAAATGTTGGCCGTAAATCCACAAACGCCAGTTGGCGTTGCAAATGAACAGCCGGATTGGGGTTTCGGGCGCGTGGAACGCCGAGCCGCGCAGGCGCC
This sequence comes from Massilia glaciei, assembly GCF_003011895.2. Classification (GTDB taxonomy): domain Bacteria; phylum Pseudomonadota; class Gammaproteobacteria; order Burkholderiales; family Burkholderiaceae_D; genus Telluria_A; species Telluria_A glaciei. The sequence continues at coordinate 27,234 of NZ_PXWF02000282.1, forward strand.
GGGTGGCGTCATCGAGCACCTGCGCGATCTGCGGCGGGATCGGCTGGTCCGACCAGACCTCATAGTTCTGGTGGCGCACATGGTGGGCGAACAAGGGCTGCGGCCACGAAAGCACCGCGATATACGCGGCGACAAGGCATGCGAAGACGATGGCCAAACTGCGCAGCGGGCGAACGGATTTGATTGACATTGCGGGTGGTCCTGGCCGGGGCAAGATGCCAGATCCGGGATGTTTCTGGTCAGGAGGTAATATATTGTGAATATATTAAGAAGTGCTTAAGCGGGGTCCGCCGGGGGAGCCGTCTGGCGGGCCGAGCTGGCCTGACAGGCCGCGGGGCGATCACTCAAGGTGAGTCGGCATTATGCTTTCAAAAGCGCCTGCCGGTTCACGCCGCCGAGGATCCGCTCGAGCATGCGCGGCATCGAGGAGTGCAGGCCCTTGTCGGCCTCCGGGTCGGCGCTGGTGCCGCCGACGAGCACGACGATGCCGTTCTTTTTCGCCAGGTCGGCCACGAACACCGAATACAGGCCGTAGGCCTCGCCAAGATGGCCGACGCCGCCAAAGCCGCCGCCTTCGACCAGTTGCGGGCCGCCCGCCGCCTCGGGGAAGTGCTGGTTGCCCAGTCCCCAGGCGCGGAACAGTCCGTTCAGGTTGTCGCCGTTCTTGCCGTCATAGGTCCATTGGCGCTCGAACATCGACGCCAGCGTCGCCGGGCGCAGCAGCTGCACGCCCTCGTGGCGCCCGCCGTTCATCAGCATCAGCATGACCTTGCCCATGTCGGGCGCCGAGATGCGCAGCCCGCCCGTCGGGCTGAACGGCGTGGCATTGTTGCCGGGCGCGTAGGCGGCCAGGTCCTGCGGCGCCGCCGGGGCCCCGTTCGGGTAGTCGTCGACCTGGGCGATCCAGGGGCCGGCGCCGTCCCAGACCTCGGTGTCGGTCGTGCGTTTGCGGTACAGGGTGGCCAGGTCGGCCAGCTCGGCCGGCGTCATGGCGGACGCGTTGAAGCCGCCGCGCAAACCCATCGGCCCCAGCAGCAGGCGCCGCATCAGCAGGTCGAAGCGCTCGCCCGTGACACGCTCCATGATGGTGCCGATCACCCCCCAGGCCAGGTTGGAATAGGTGAAAAAGGCGCCCGGGGCCGCGTTGCTGGCCCACATCTTGCCGTCGCCGTAGAGCGGGGCGCCGGGCACGAGCAGGTTGCGCAGGGCTTGGTCGGCCTTGAACGAATAGCCGGCGTCGTCGCGCAGCGAGGATGTGTGGCTGAGCAAAAGGCGCAGGCTGATGGGCCGCTCGGGATAGTGCGGGTTGCGCAGGGCAAAGCCGAGGTACTCGCCGGCGTCGGCGTCGAGCGTGAGCTTGCCTTGTTCCACCAGCCGCATCAGGGCCAGGGTGGTCATCATTTTGGAGATCGAGGCGATCCGGTACATGGTGCGCGCGGTGGCGCGCGCCCCGCCGCCGCCGTCGGCGGCGACCGTGCGATGGCCGAACTGCGCGGTGTAGGCGACGCGCCCCTGCCGGATCGCGAGCACCGACAGGCTGGTCAGGGTGCAGGCGGGATTGGCGGCGATGGCCGCCAGCTCGGCGTCGAGGCCGCGTTTCCAGTTGGCGGCGCGCAGCGGCGCACCGAACACATGTTGCATCCCGCCCAGCAAAGCCATGCCCAACACCGTACGCCTGCCTTGTCTCATTATTTCCATCCA
>NZ_PXWF02000283.1 GCF_003011895.2 Massilia glaciei
GCAAAGCCATGCCCAACACCGTACGCCTGCCTTGTCTCATTATTTCCATCCAAATGTTTCCGAGGAATAAGAATACCGCAGCCCACACAAAAATGGTTGCACTGGTGCGTTTGAACAAAATTTAGGGCAAGCTGGTGGTAGACTTGATTCCCACCAACGCCAAGCTGGTCAGTCCGGGCCGGCTGCCCCCTGAAGAAAGACCTATGACGACAATGTCGCTCGAAAAACAGGAAGTCGAACAGAAAACCCCGTGGCGCTGGGTGCCGTCGCTG
>NZ_PXWF02000284.1 GCF_003011895.2 Massilia glaciei
CGGGGTTCGTCGGAGAAGAAGGCCGGCGCCCAAGATGGCCACAAAGGGACGACGCTCAAACGGGTCGCCGAGCCGACCAAAACTATTTCCCATCCATTGCCTTCGCAATGCAATCGTTGCCATCAGCCGCTTGCGCTCGGCGAGGCGCGGGTGGCAGAACGCCGGCAGGTAATCGATGTACCTGCGCGTTCCTTCGATGTCATCGAGCACCGTACGCTTGAAGTGGCGTGCAGTTGCGGGCAAGTACATGTGAGCGCCTTTCCTGCCGGCGTTTCCGAGGTCGTGCAGTACGGCCCGAACGTGAAGGCCTTGGGTGTCCATCTGACCCAAGGGCAAATGCTGCCCTTCGCGCGCGCAGCCGAACTGATTCACGATATCTATGGCCTGTCGATTTCTCCCGGCACGCTGGTGGCATGGGTTGGCGAGGGGCGCGCCGCGCTGCAGGGCACGGCCAACCAGATCGCCGACAACTTGCACATTTCCGCATTGGTCAATGCCGACGAGTCGGGCCTGCGCGTTGCAGGAAAGCTTTATTGGCTCCATATCGCAGCTAACGAAACGCTGACTTGGTATGGCGTGCACGCCAAGCGCGGCATGGAAGCTATCGAAGCTCACGGCATCTTGCCCAAGCGCATAGGCGTCCTGGTCCAGGATTGCTGGAAACCGTACTGGCAGCTCGATGAGTCCATTCATGCCTTGTGCAACGCCCATCTTTTACGTGAATTGGTGTACGTGAAAGAAATCACCGGCCAGGCATGGCCTGACGCCATGACCGACCTACTACTGAATGCCAACAAACTATGTGAGGCGGCCCGGCAAAAGCGAATGACGTTCAGCCCCGAAAATGTTGCCGCCTTTCACACGCTTTACGATGCGATCGTGAACGAGGCGAGCAACTCAATCCAGAGGCCGTCAAGACCACCACGACGAAAGGGCCGGTCAAACAGTCGGTTGCCTTCAACTTGCTCAAACGCTTCCGGCTCCATGCCGACGCCGTTCTGCTGTTCATTACCGACCATGCCGTCCCGTTTACCAACAACCTTGGCGAGCGGGCCGTGCGTATGCCCAAAGTGAAGCAGAAAATATCCGGATGCTTCCGCACCGTCATAGGCGCCGAGAATTTTTGCGTCATCCGCTCATGCCTCGACACGCTACGCAAACAAGGCCATGGCATGCTTGAGGTCCTGCTCGCGGCCTTCAACGGCAATCCTATACAACTCGCCGCGTAGCGGCTGAACAGTTACGAAATTCTTTCAGCTACCAGAAAGTACGACGCAACTCTCAGAGTCTCTTTCGCGTCACCTGTAATAGATTGATCCACAAAACGGATCGTCGTGACTTACGGTTCCGTCGAGGCGGACGGGCCGGATACGGCAGTTCACTTTTTTTCCCGGGCGGGCCGCTCACGTCAACGTTAGGAGTTTCAATGGCTGTCTCATACTGTTGCCCTAGAATTCTGCAAGCTCTGCGGGTGGGCGTATGAGACCTGGCTCAACCACAGTGAACTTTTCGATCGCAACCCAAGGGCGAATGAACTGCAAAGGTCTTGGGCTGCCGACGAGCTTGCGCGTCTCAGCATCATCAGCCAAGAGTACGCGCTTCTACAGGTCGCCAAACTTCACGATCCCGCTGTAGTCAGTGGGAGGATTACGCTTAGCATCGACTATGTGGTGATCTACGGCGCTTGGGATTCGCATACAAAAGGAAAGCTTGAGGTGCTTCAGTCGCAACTCCATTCTTTTGGGGCACAGCTGCGGGGCGCACGCAACAAGTCGCTTTCGCACAACGACTTCGCCGCGGTGGTCTCTGGTGCTGCCCTTGGTTCATTCAAACCAGGTGACGACGAACAGTACTTCGTGGCACTTCAGGAGTTCGTAAATATAGTCCATGAGGAAGTTATCGGCGGCCCTTGGCCGTTCGACGACCTCGTCAAGAACGATGTTGCCGCGTTCCTCGCTATTCTTAAACCGTGACGGAGACGCCCCCGAACCTGGCACTCGAGTTGGACGGCCGGGGCACGGCGCAGTTCGTTTTTTAATTTCCGGGCGGTCGCCGCTCAGTTCTACGTTGGACGTCATGGGCAAGCTGCCCCGCGCATTCAAGCTCAGCGATCCGAAGTTCCAGCGCGCCGTTACGCTGGCAGACGCTTATCGGCTATTGTTCCGGTTCGTCGAGCAGTACAATGCGCGTGGCGAAAGCAGCACTGCCAACTTGCTCGGCGATCTCTCGTTGGAGATCTGGGGCGATGGCGGAAGCGGGGATCCGGCCCAACTCGAAGACTTCTTGGTAGTGGCCCGGGAACTCTTGGGGGCTTTTGGCGATGCCTCCTAGCTTAAAATTCACTTAGCCGACGCCGCTCCGTGGAGCGGCTTAGCTTTGGCCACTGGCAAACTTAAATTCCCGGGCGGCCGCCCGGTGCGAGATGGACTCGTGCACTTGGAGCCAAACGGCGAGCGGCTCGTAAAGCATCTCAAACGGAGGACACCATGGGACTCTTGACCTTCAGTATCAACGTCACTCTGGATGGCTGTGTTGACCACCAGGAAGGAATCGCCGACGACGAGACACACGCCCACTTCACCGGCCTCATGGACGAGTGCGGGGCGATGCTGTGGGGCCGCGTCACCTACGAGATGATGGAGAGCTACTGGCCAGCGGTCGCCCGCGGCGATGCGGAGGCACCGCCTGCGATGCGCGAGTGGGCGGTCAAGCTGGAGGCCAAGCTGAAGTACGTGGTGTCCTCGACGCGACAGGATTTTCCTTGGACCAACAGCCACCACATCGCCGGCAACCTGCGCACGGACGTACAGAAGCTCAAGGACGCGACCCCAAACGGCGTGCTCCTCGGTAGCGGCAAGCTCGCGACCGAGTTGGATCGACTGGATCTGATCGACGAGTACAAGTTACTGGTCCACCCTCGGATCGCCGGTCACGGCCCTACCCTGTACGAGAGCGGGCTGCCTAGCACGCGACGGCTCGAGTTGATCTCGGCGAGGCCGCTACGCAGCGGCGCGGTCGCCATGCACTACCGGCGCGCGCTGACTCGGAAATGGGTCATGTAGCGCTACAACGCGCTCCACTCGGACGGTGGATAGGATCGACACGTGTCTGAGCGCCTTTGGGACGCCGACACAGATCGACGCTGCGTTTGTCCCGCACCCTGCCAATACTCCTCCACGACAAATTGGTTGGACATGGATTCGCATCCTACGACGTCAATCGACACGAGGAGATATTTAAAGGCGACCACAAGGAGTTGAGGTATCGACCTCAGCCCCGTCTGCTGTCGCAGATGCTTTGGCCCGCCACGGTCTGCCACGCAATGACGCACTCGCGTTTCTCTCAAACGCCTAAAAGGTCGATCGACTTAGTCGCCCAGCAGTCGACCATCAAGTCGCAGGCGAATGCTAAACTCTGACCATCAAAAAAATGGGATCGCGCATGAAAAAACTCCTGATATCGCTGCTTCTTCTTGCCGCCGGTGCGGTCCAGGCACAGGCGCTGCCAGTGCGTGAGCAAGCGCGCATCGTCAACGAAGTATTGGCGGAACGCCTTGATGTCCTATTGCCGTCCCTAATGAAGGCGAACGGGATCGACATGTGGATCGTCATGTCGCGTGAATACAATGAGGATCCGATCCTCAAAACAATGCTGCCGGCCGAATGGCTCAACGCGCGCCGCCGCACAATACTGGTGTTCTACCGGAATCCGCAAACGGAAAAATACGAAAAGCTCGCCATCGCCCGCTACGATGTCGGCGCCGCGGTCAAGGGCGCGTGGGACATGAAGAAATTTCCCAAGCAATGGGACGCATTGGCCGATGTGATCCAAACGCGCAAACCGGTCAAGATTGGCATCAACACCTCGGCCGATTATGGGCATGCCGACGGCATGGTGCAAACCGACTATGTGGAGTTCATGCAAATGCTGCCGGCCGAATACAAGGGCAAGGTCGTCTCCGCCGAAAAGCTCGCCGTCATGTGGCTCGAGGCCCGCACCGACCGCGAAATGCAGATCTACCCGCGCCTGGTCGATGCCACCCACAAGATTATCGACGCCGGCTTTTCGGAGCAGGTCATCACGCCGGGCGTGACGACCACCGACGACGTCGAATGGTGGTTCCGCCAAAAAATCCGCGACAGCGGCTACGACACCTGGTTCCACCCGACCGTCTCGATCCAGCGCAACGATACCGAGCCATTCGACCAACTGAAAAGTTTTTCGGCCCGCCCCAAAAGCAATGTGATCGTGCCGGGCGACCTGCTGCACGTCGATATCGGCATCAGCTATCTGCGCCTCAACACCGACGTGCAGCAGCATGCCTATGTGCTGCGCCCGGGCGAGAAGGATATTCCAGACTCGCTCAAAGCGGCCTTTGCCAAGAGCAACCGCCTCCAGGATATCTTGACCGGCCAGTTCCAGCAGGGCCGCACCGGCAACCAGATTCTGGCCGGCGCGCTCGCGCAGGCCAAAGCGGAGGGCATCGCCGCGACCATTTACACCCATCCGCTGGGTTCGCATGGACACGCGGCCGGCCCGACCATCGGCATGTGGGACATGCAGGGCGGCGTGCCAGGCAGCGGCGACTTCCCGCTGCATTTCAAGACGGCCTATTCGATCGAGCTCAATTCCGAGTCGACGGTACCCGAATGGAAAAAGAACATCCGCATCATGCTCGAGGAGGACGGCTATTTCGACGAGTCCGGTTTCCGCTACATCAGCGGACGGCAAAAGAAGATTCATCTGCTGCCCCGACCGGCCGCCAACATTGGCTCGTAAGGTCCCATGCAAGCCGATGTGAGCAAGACCGCGGCGCCGGGTAGCGATGGGATGCTGCTGGCGTCGCTTGCAATGCTGGGCAGCCAGGTCTCGCTCAATATCGGCGCCGCGGTCGGCAAACATCTGTTTCCGGTGATTGGCGTCGAAGGCGTCACCGCCTTTCGCGTGGGTTTTTCCGCCCTGTTTCTGTTGGCGGTATTCCGGCCCTGGCGCTACGCGCTCACGCGGCGCGATGCCCTCAATCTGCTGGTCTACGGAACCGTCATCGGCGTGATGAACCTGCTGATCTATCACGCGTTCAGCCGTATTCCAATAGGCATCGCGGTCGCGATCGAAGTCACCGGACCGCTCCTTCTGGCGCTGCTGGCCTCGCGCCGTCTGCGCGACGTCGCCGCCTGCGCGCTCGCGGTGTTCGGGCTTTGGCTTTTGCTTCCCTTGCACACCGGGGCCGGCCGTCTCGATCCGGTCGGCGTCGCGTGCGCGTTTGGCGCGGCGGCGTGCTGGGCGCTGTATATCGTGTTCGGCAAGCGCGCATCGTCCCTGCGCGGCGGCCAGGCGGTCGCTTGGGGGATGCTCATGGCGTCGGTGTTCATCGTGCCGCTCGGTGTGATAAGCGTGGATCCGGCCCAACTGACGCCGGCGCTCGTTGCCACCGGCGTGGCGATCGCCGTGTTATCGAGCGCGGTCCCGTATTCGCTCGAGATGCTGGCCTTGCGCGGCCTGCCGCAAGGCCTTTACGGCATGTTCAGCAGCAGCGCGCCAGCGGTGAGCGCCTTGGCCGGATTGCTGATCCTCGGCGAGCACCTCAGCGCGGTTCAGTGGAGCGCGATCGCCTGCATCGTGCTGGCGTCGGCCATCTGCGCGGTGTCGGCCCGGGGCTGAGCGACGGCATTCGAGCATATCGATGCCGCATAATTTTCCACGGCCTCGCTTGCGGCCTAATTTACAATGTGGGCGCTGCCGGCATCTTTTGGGCCAATGCCGGCGGCGGTCATCAATTATGGCGTCTCTTTAAGGATCAGCATGGAACACCTTAGCGGTCTGGATGCAACCTTCCTCCACCTCGAGACGCCGGAGATGCCGATGCATGTCGGCGCCCTGCACCAGCTCGATCTGCCCGAGGCGCTAGAGGGCGATTACATCGACGCCGTAAAGCGCCATGTGGCCGACCGCATGCACCTGGCCACGGTGTTTACCAAAAAGCTGGCCTTGATGCCCTTCGATATCGCCAACCCGGTCTGGGTCGACGATGACGATGTGGACCTCGACTACCATATCCGCCAGATCACGCTGCCCAGGCCCGGGACCCAGGCCCAGCTCGAGGCTTACGTCGGCCGCCTGCATTCGAGCCTGCTCGACCGCAGCCGGCCCCTGTGGGAGTTCTATGTGTTCGACGGGCTCGCGTCGGGCCAGATCGGCTTTTACACCAAAATCCACCACGCGGCGCTCGACGGGCAAGGCGCGATCGTGCTCGCCAACGCGCTGCTCGACCTGACGCCGGTGCCGCGCGAGGTCGCGCCGCCACGGCAGCACGCGCAGCACGACAGGGCGCCCTATCAGCCGCCCGTCGTCGACATGCTCAAGGCGGCCCTGCGCGACACGCTCATCCAATGTACGCGGCTGGTGCGCGGCGTGCCGACCGGCCTCAAGGCGGTCGCCGGCGTCGTCACGCAGAACAACGGCGAAGGCGGCAAGCGCCGCCTCGGCCTGCCCTCGCTGTCGTTCGCGCCAAAGACCCCGCTCAATGCAAGCATCACCAACCAGCGCGTGTTCGCCACCGCAAAATTCAGCCTCAAAGAGGCGCTCGCCGTCGGCAAGACCTTTGGCGGCACGCTCAACGACGCGGTCATGGCGATCGTCAGCGGGGCCCTGCGGCGCTATCTCGAGCAGCACCATGCCCTGCCCGAGCGATCGCTGGTCGCGGCGGTGCCGGTCAGCCTGCGCGCCGAAGGCAATACCGACATGAACAACCAGGTCAGCATGATGCTGATGCAGCTGGCCAGCGACGAGGCCGACCCGCGCCAGCGCATGCGCGCCATCGTCAAGGCATCCGCCAAGATGAAAAAGACGGTATCGAATGTGAAGTCGATCATGCCGACCGACTTTCCGAGCCTGGGCGTGCCTTGGCTGATGAGTGGCTTGGTGGCGCTGTACGGGCGTTCGCGCCTGGCAGACCGCTTGCCGCCGATCGCCAACGTGGTCGTCTCGAACGTGCCGGGCCCGCGCATGCCGCTGTACCTGGCCGGCGCGCGCATGACCACCAATTTCCCGGTGTCGATCGTGACCCACGGCCTGGCCTTGAACGTGACGGTGCAAAGCTACAACGGCGCCCTCGATTTCGGCATGATCGCCTGCCGCCGCGCCATGCCCGATGTGCAGCAGTTCGCCGCTTGCATGGTGGCGGCGCACGAGGAACTATTGGAGGCGGCGCTGGAGATCCAGGCCGCGCACGAGCGCGAACAAACCGGCGTTAGCGAAGCGGAAGTGGTTCCCGCAAAAAAACGGGCGGCGCCGCGCAAGGCGGCCAACAAGGCTGTTGTGCCCAAGGCAGGCGCCAAGCCGGCGCCCAAACGCAAGCCGCGCGCCGCGACGGCCGCCTGAACGTCGCTTCAGTCAAACGCGCTCTTGCCAGCCCAAGCACGGTATTGGGTAGTGTGACGATATGTATGGCCGGGCCGTAGAATCACGCCGTCGGCATATGCGCTGTTGACCTGGTCTGGATAGGCCTGCGCTTCAAGGCAAAAGCCCGCGTGCTTCAAATACGGCCGCTGCGCGCGACCGCGCACGCCGTCGATCCAGTTACCGCTGTAAAACCGAAGCCCGGCCTCCGTCGTCGTCACTGTCAGCGAACGGCCCGATGCGGGGTCGTGCACGCGGGCCACTTCCTGCAAGGCGCCGCGCTGCCCCATGGGCGTGCGCACGCAGTAGCAATGGTCAAAGCCACCGGCGCCACTTAGCTGATCGTCAGGCCGTGCAAGGCCGAGGTGAATCGGCGTGGGCTGGCGAAAATCGAACGGCGTCCCGTCGACCGCTTGGGCACCGGTTGGGATGCCGCCCGCGTCGGTCGCGAGGAAATGATCGGCATGGATCTGCAACTGGTGCTCGCCCACATCGGCCGTGCCGCCGTTGAGGTTGAAGTAAGGATGCGACGTCAAATTGACAGGCGTCGGGGCGTCCGTGGTCGCTTAAAACGCGATCGTCAGTGTGCCATCGTCACAGAGCGTGTACCGCACCAGCACCTCGAGCGCGCCGGGAAAGCCCGCCTCGCCATCGGGCGACACGAGCCGCATCGAGACCTCGTCCGCGGTGCCCTCCCCGCTCCAGCGCACGGCGTGAAAACCGTCCGGTCCGCCGTGCAGATGGTTGCCGCGGTCGTTGGCGGCCAGCGCGAACGATTGGCCGTCCAATTCGAAACGGGCGCCGGCGATGCGGTTGGCCCAGCGTCCGACGATGGCGCCCATAGAGACCGGATTGTCGACATACGCGGCCGGGTCAGCGTAGCCGAGCAGTATCTCGCCCGGCACCCCATGCCGGTCCGGCGCCAGCCACGAGACCAATGCGGCGCCGCGCTCGGTGATCGTCACGCTGTGGCCATTGGCGTTGCGCAACGTGAAGAGCTGGTCGGTTGTGGGCGCTGCGGCGTCCGCTGGTGCGGGCAGAGTATTCATATCGGACATTGTAGCCGACCAGAATGGAGACCGCTGCCCGTGCCCTGTTCAACACGCGGCCACAAAGGCAGCGATAATGGGGTTGACGCCCCGCGTCGGCAAGCGCCGGCCCTACCATTTTCGTTCGTCGATTTCTGTCGACCTACTTCCGATTACCACCCTGCTTGACAAGTTTAATTTCGAATAACTTGGGCCACAATTTACCCGTGACAAACAGGCGTTTGCGCTTGGCGTCGTAGGCGATGCCGTTGAGGACATCGACATTTTTACCGGACCGTTCGCCCGCGCTCAGCAAACCGGCCAGGTCGATCCATCCCACGACCTTGCCGGTGACCGGGTCGATGCGGGCGATGCGGTCGGTTTGCCAGATGTTGGCGTACACCTCGCCCTCGACCCATTCGAGTTCGTTGAGCTGGGCGACCGGCTCGCCGTCGGCGGTCACGCGCACGCGGTGCATCTCGCGCAGCGTCGCGGGATGCAGAAAGCGCAGCTCGGACGTGCCGTCGCTCATGATCAGCGCTTTGTCGCTGCGGGTCAGGCCCCAGCCCTCCCCGGCATACGAAAACCGCCGCCGCAGCGTCAATCCCTTGAGGTCGAACACGAATCCGGTCTGTTCGGTCCAGGTCAGCCCGATGATGGAATCGGCCCAGTCGCTGATGCCCTCCCCAAACACATCGGCCGGCAGCGCCGCCGACTGCACCACCTGTCCCGTTTCGAGCGCGACTTTGCGGATCGACGAGCGCCCTTTCAGGCCGGTGCTTTCGTAGATGAACCCGTCTTTGAAGAACAAGCCTTGGGTGAACGCCCCGCTGTCGTGCGGGTAGGCGGCGACAACCTTGGCCGCATAGACCGGAATGGCCTTGACGCACGCTAGCGCGGGCAGTGCAAGCTGCAGCAGGACAAGCAGCGCACAGGCTTTTATTGTTTTCATGGCGATTGAAATGATTGGCGGCGGATTAATCCGCCTAGCTTAGCAGGTCGGGCCGGTATCGACCTGAACCGCGCGTGAAGCGGCCACGGCCAGCATCGCGCCCATGACTTCGGCCGAGAGCGGACGGGCGAACAAATAACCCTGCCCAAAGTCGCAGCCCGCCCGCGCAAGCAAGATGCGCTGCTCCTCGCTCTCGATGCCCTCCGCGATGACCTTGATGCCGAGTTTGTGCGCCATGGCGATGATCGCCTCGCACATGGTGAGGTCGTCGGAATGCTCGGTCAGTTTCATCACGAAGGTTTGGTCGATCTTGAGGTAGTCGACGTGGAAGTTGCGCAGGTATGACAGCGCGGAATAGCCGGTACCAAAATCGTCGATCGCCAATTGCACGCCGGCGTCGCGCAACAGCTGCAATTGATCGAGCACCACGCTGTTCGATTCGAGCAGCAGTCCCTCGGTGATTTCGAGGATCGCGGCCACGTCCCTGCTGAACTGGACCGGGTTGCCGACCGGGCCGCGGCCCCCTTGCGCGCCACCGCCCGTCGCGTGCGTGCGCAGCTGCAATGGTGACAAGTTGACGCTGACCTGGAATTGGGGGTCGATGTCCTTGCGCCAGATCCGGGCCTGGTCGGTGGCATGCCGGTAGGCCCATTCACCGATGGCGCCTATCATCCCGGTCTGTTCGGCGAGCGGAATGAATTCCTCCGGGTTGACCGTGCCGCGCGCCGGATGCCGCCAGCGCAGCAGCGCCTCGGCCTTGTGCAGCGCGCCGGTGGCCAGCACGACGATCGGCTGATAGAGCATCTCGAATTGCTCGTTGGCGAGCGCGCCGCGCAAGTCGTTGATCATCCGCATCCGCATCTGGGCCACGTTCTGCATGTGCTGCGTGAAATAATGGAATTGGTCGCGGCCGTGGTTTTTCGCGGCGTACATCGCCTGGTCGGCGTTCTTGATCAGCACGTCGGCCTCGCGCGCGTCCTCCGGATACAGCGTGATGCCGACGCTGGCCGAAACGTGCAGGGTGTTTTGCGCGACCGGGAAAGGCTGGGACATGGTGCGCACGATGTCGCGCGCGACGCGATCGGCGATGGCCACGTCGTCGAGTTCGCCCAGGATGACCGTGAACTCGTCGCCGCCGATGCGCGCCACCGTGTCGACCCCGCGCACGCAGGCCGCGAGCCGCTCCGCCGCCTGCTTGAGCAACATGTCGCCGATGTCGTGGCCGAGCGTGTCGTTGACCTCCTTGAATTGGTCGAGGTCGATGAACATCAGCGCCAGCCACCGGCCGGCGCGCCCGGCCTTTTGAATCTCGTGCTCGAGCCGGTCGCGGAACATGCTGCGGTTCGGCAGCCCGGTGAGCGCGTCGAAGTTGGCTTGCTGCCAGATCGTCTCCTTGGCCCGCTTCTGGTCGGTGACATGGGAAAACATGCAAATGCGCAGTTTGGCGCGGCCGCGCTCATCATAGATGGTGTCGACCCTGAGCCATTCCTGGCGCCGCTCCCCGCCCTTGGGCACGGTCCAGACGATGCCGGCCCAATGTCCGGTGCGCTCGAGCAGTTGCGACCGCTCGCCGATCAGGCCGGCCGCGTCGGCGCCTTTGAGCACATCGGCGGATCGTCCGATGATTTCCGCCTCGCCATAGCTGGTCATCTTCGTGAAGGCCGGATTGATGGCCACGATCCGGTCGTCCAAATCGAGGACCATGATGGCCTCGCCGATGGCCTGGTAGACGATGTCGGACAGGCGCAGGGCCTTCTCGATCTTGCGTTGCTCGGTGATGTCGGTGGAGATGCCGATGACGCCGATCAACTCCTCGCGTTCGTTGCGCAAGGGCGAGTCGGTGACGCGGACCGGGATGGTGCGGCCGCTGCGGTGGCGCACCTCGAACTCGCCGGTCCAACTCTCGCCGCGCGACAGGCGCGCCATGATCTGCTCGGCTTGCGCCTGGGTCGATTCGGCCGGGGTGATGTCGATGATGTTGCGCCCTAAAGCCTCGGCGGCCGACCAGCCATAGAGCCGTTCGGCGTGCGGGTTCCAGAACACGATCGTCCCGGACAGGTCGGTGGCGATGACCGCCTGTTCGACCGAGGCGAGAAGATGCGCCTGCAGGTGCAACTGGCGTTCAGCGAGCTCGGGGGCGACGATTCTCTCGTGCATGGCCACGACGTGCCGCGGTCCGGGTGTGTGCGCGCGGGTGATCTTGAGCCTGAACCAGCGTTTCTCGTGGGGCGCGTCGCATGGATACGCCATTTCGGCCGCCTCGGCCCTGCCTTCGATGACGTCGCGCAGCAGGGACGCGGCCCTGGCGGCGTAAGGCGCGTCGGCTCCGCCGGCATGGCCGCAGACGTCTAGATAATTCGCGCCGACGGACGAGGACGCGGGATCGCCGCCGTTGGCGCAGGCGAACACCTTCCATGCGGCGTTGACGGCGACGATGGTGCCGGCGGCGTCGACCACGGCAACTTGCTCGGCCAAGACGTCGAAGCTGGACAGAGCGGGCGCGGGCGCCCGGTCGGGGCGTTCCTGGTTCATTGAAAACATCGCACAAGTGTTGGCGCCAATCTGCCCCACTCGCGGCGCGCCGGCAAGGTGCGCGCCTATGCCGCGCGGCACGGGCGTAGGGGGCCCAACAGCGAGCCCCTGCTTGGGGCCGGCGTCGGCGTCGACAGCCTTCCATGACCCCGGGCCCGCGCCAGCCGCCGCGGGCGCGCCTTTTGCACAAAACATCTCCTTTTACGCATCAAATGTGCCAATTGTCATGGTTCCCCACGGTCGGGCCAAGGATTTGTCACCGGCATCCATATCGTCGCGGTCGATCGCGCCGGCCGCACGCCCGCTGCATGTCACGCCTCGCGCGGTGCCCCCCCGGCAATTCACCTGTGACGATTCACCTTTGAATGGGGCCGGCTCTCGTCCACATCTGGAAGGCCGACGATGAAGATGGCGTTGTCGGTGTGCCCGGAGTACGACTCGAAGACATATTCGGCCCAGTGGTTCTGCGTCAGACCGTGTTTCATCAGGCGGGCATAGGCATCTTGTTCATCGTCGATTTTGGTGCTCGGCAAAGTGCGCCGCAAATAGGCCTGCCACTGCGCCAGGTCGGCATGGCTGATGACGTAAGGCGTGTTGAACACCAGCGCGGGCTCCGTGGCGTGCATTGGCGGCATGAGCACCCTGGCCAGCCAAAATTCTCCGGGCGCGCCGAGATAGCCGGAACCGGCGCGGCAGTCGCGGCGGATGCCGCTGACCATCTCCCGCAACACGACACGATCGCCGTGCCGCTCCTCCCAAACGTGCAGGCCCAGCCTCGAATCGGACAAGCTGGCCAGCGTGTCGAGAAAGGCCGGCGCCAAATTGAACTCGCGGCCCAATGACAGCAGGATGCCGGCGAAGGTCTCCCCGTTCGCGTTGACGCTCATATCGTAGAGCATCCAGGGCCAGAAGTAGGTGTGGGTGATCGGCGACATTGGCGGGTAGCCCGGCATGTAGGCGTCCTGCTCAGCCTCGGCGCGGGCCATGAGCGCGGCCAGTTCGGGCAGGTCCTGCATCGCTTCCATGGCGCCCAGCGCCCAGTTCTGCACATTATTGTAAAGATCGAAGGCAGCCATCCCGGGCTCGCCACGCGCGCGCGAGGCGGTGTCGGCCGCGAGCGCGTCGCGTTCCGCCTGGCTTGGCCACCATGTCGCCGGACCAGCCGTTTTTTGTCGATGGCTTTTATGAAAGCGCTTGATGAACTTTGTGGCGATCGGGCCTGTTTTGTGTTCTGTCGGCATGTCTGGAGATGGGGGGCAAAGTGGGCGATTGTACCCTTGCCCGCGGCCCCCCGGAAATTGCCGACCCTGCCGGGCGGCGGCGTGGACCCCCGTCTTAAAAAATACCCGCCGGCGCTGCTACACTGTCCGGCGCGCCCGCCCCTTCGGATTCAAACCAACCGACCACCGCCCCCATGCCAACATCCCGGAAAACCCGACACCCATCCCCGCCCAAGGGCGGCACCGCCGCCGCCGCGCCGAAATTCTCGCGCCAGCGCCAACCCGACGCAGTGTCGGCCGAGGACTGGCAGATCGGGCTGCGCCGCCAATTCGGCCGCGATCAGGACTTCACGCTCGAAAACATCGGCGCCGAACCGGTGTTCTCCGAGTATCTGGTGACCAACCCCCACAGCGACGGGCGCTACCTGGTCAGGATCGCCGGCGCCGCGCTCGGCGCCAACGTCTGCTCCTGCCCGGATTTCGCGACCAACGACCTCGGCACCTGCAAACACATCGAGTTCGCGCTCGCCAGGATCGAGACCAGGCGCGGCGCCAAGGCCGCCTTCAAGCGCGGCTTCCAACCCCCGCACAGCGAGCTCTTCCTGGACTACTCCGGCGCGCGCAGCGTGCGCTTTCGCGCCGGCACCGAGATGCCCGGGGCACTGGCCGACCAGGCAGCCGCCTTGTTCGGGCCGGCGCCGGGCTTGTGCCTGGCGCCGGAGCGCTACCCGGAGTTGCCGGCCTTCCTCGCCGCCGCGCGCGGCGCCGGCGCCGACGTGCGCTGCCGCGACGACGCGCTCGGCTTCATCGCGGAGTGGCGCGACCGGCAGGAACGCGAACGCATACTCGCCGAGCGCTATCCGCTGGGGGCCGACAGCGCCGCGCTCGACGGCCTGCTCAAGACCGAACTGTATCCCTACCAGCGCGAGGGCGCGCTGTTCGCGGCGCGCGCGGGGCGCTCGCTGATCGGCGACGAGATGGGGCTGGGCAAGACCGTGCAGGCCATCGCCGCCGCCGAATTGATGGCCCGCCACTTCGGCGCGCAACGCGTGCTGGTGGTGTGCCCGACCTCGCTCAAGCATCAATGACAGCGCGAGCTGGCGCGCTTCGCCGGACGCGCGGCCCAGACCATCGCGGGACTGCGCCCGGCCCGCGCGGCGCAGTACCGCGACGACGTGGCCTACAAGATCACCAACTACGAGTTGCTCGCGCGCGATCTCGACCTGATCAACGAATGGTCGCCCGACGTCGTCATCGTCGACGAGGCGCAGCGCATCAAGAACTGGAACACCATCGCCGCGCGCGCGCTCAAGCGCATCGCCAGCCCGTACGCGATCGTGCTGACCGGCACGCCGCTCGAAAACCGGCTCGAGGAGCTTCTGTCGATCGTGCAATTCGTCGACCGCCACCGGCTCGGACCGACCTGGCGCCTGCTGCACACGCACCAAAGCCGCGACGACGGCCGGCGCGTGGTCGGCTACCGCGACCTGGACCGGATCGGCGCGACCCTGGCGCCCATCATGCTGCGGCGCCGCAAGAGCGCCGTGCTCGACCAGTTGCCCGCGCGCGTCGACAAGACCCTGTTCGTGCCGATGACCGAGCAGCAGATGGCCCATCACGCCGACCACGGGACCATTGTCAAACGCATCGTGCACCGCTGGCGCGCGAGCGGCTTTTTGTCCGACGCCGACCAGCGCCGCCTGACCTGCTCGCTCCAGCTCATGCGCATGGTGTGCAACAGCACCTTTTTGGTCGACCACGAGACCGATCACGGCGTCAAGGTCGACGAATTGGTCAATCTGCTCGACGACCTGTTCGAGGACCCGACGGCCAAGGTCGTGGTGTTCAGCCAATGGCGCCGCACCCACGAGTTGATCGCGCGCCGGCTCGCGGCCAGGGGCTGGGGGCACGTCCTGTTCCACGGCGGCGTGCCCACCGATAAGCGCGCCGCCCTGGTCGACCGTTTCAACGGCGAGCCGGACTGCCGGGTGTTCCTGTCGACCGACGCGGGCGGGGTCGGCCTCAATTTGCAGTATGCGGCGGCCACCATCGTCAACATGGATCTGCCGTGGAATCCGGCGGTGCTCGAGCAGCGCATCGGCCGCGTCCACCGGATTGGCCAGACCCGCGGCGTGCAGGTCGTCAATTTCGTTTCCCAGGGCACCATCGAGGAAGGCATGCTTTCCGTGCTCGCCTTCAAGCAGTCACTTTTCGCCGGTGTGCTCGATGGCGGCGAGAGCGACATCTTCATGAACGGGACGCGCCTGTCGCAATTCATGGAAAGCGTCGACGAGGTGACCCAGACCATGGGCCAGACGCCGCCGCAAGCCGAATCGCAGGAGCCCGAGGCGGCGCCGGAGGGGACGACGGAGGGGGCGCCTTCGGGCGCGCCGGAGGTGCAGGCTCCAACGAGCGCGCCGGAGCGCCCCATGCCGGGCGAACAAGCGGCGCCGCCGCCCGCCGGCGCGGTCGCGGCGCCCGCGCCCGGCGATCCGTGGGCGCCCCTGATCGACATCGGCAAGCATTTGATCGAGACCCTGGCGCAGGCCAGCGCGGGCGAGCACGCAAAGCGTCCCGCCTGGATCGAAACGGACGCGGCCACCGGAAAATCGTTCATCAAACTGCCGGTGCCCGATCCCAAAAGCATCGAGCGGCTGGCCGAGACGCTGGGCGGGTTGATCGCCCGGCTAAAAGGCTGAGAGGCAGGTTCGGCATATTGCTGGTCACGGCGATCAGGCAAAACATCAGCACCGTGTCGCCATAATAATCGGGACTGATGGTGACCCCGTTCTCGCTATACGAACTGCCCGGCGTTTGCTTGATCATCCACTGGTAGGCCTGGTTCAGGAAGACCTGGTTGGCGCCATCGGTCATCGCGCCGACCGCCATCCCCGAGACCATATTGCGCTGACCGAAACGCGATTTCCCTGGCGTGACCGCACCATTGAGCTCATAGCTTTCATAGGCCATTTGCGGCATGCCGGCCGTGGTGCTGGTGCCGCCGATGGCAGTATTGAACCAGGCGGCCTGGCGCTTTGGCAAATCGCGGGACAGATAGCCATTCACCGTGGGATGAACCGCCTTGGCCGCCGTCGAGTTGGTGAAGCCGTACCACAGGAAATCCATACCCACGCGCCAAGGCACGCGGCTCGCATCGAGCCCGTAGTTGTAGCCGCGCAGGCCATTGGCGTAGTTCGTCCCCGCAGCGGTCTTGAACGTGAAAGGCGTCAAACCGGTCGGGTTCGCATACATGAAATGGTTGTACATCTTGTACATGGCTGGAATCATCGCCCGCCATTTCGCCGCATTGGTCGAGTCCGATACCGCGGCAAACTGCTTCATGTAGCTGACGATCTGTTAGGAGCTCATCGTGTTGTCGGTCAGCGTCTCGAGGTGGGTCGTATTGCTCATGTCCGTCTGGTTGACCAGCTTCGAATCGTTGGCACCTCGGTTGAGCACAACCCAGGCCTGCAGGCCATTCAGGATTCTGACGGCCTCGGCCTTATAGTTGGGGTTGCCACCGCCACTGCCCCATTTCTTGTCGGCCACCAGCAAGGCGTAGGCGGCGTCGATATCGCCATCGGGCGCGACATAGCCGTCGATGATCGCGCCCGCGGCGGAGATTCGCCAGTTCATCAAAGCCTTCGGCGTTTTCTCCTTGGACCGGTAATACCTGAGAAGACCGTCGAAATCGGCCTTGCCGACGGCACTGTCGGCCATGTACACCGTGATCAGCATGCCGAAGCCGATACCCTCCGAGATCGATTCATTACTGTTCGTGACAACCCGCATGCCGTTGGGATCGCTGACGAGATAGCGCGCGCCAGGCGTTGTACTTGGTCTTGACAATGCCGTCCATGACGCCCTGGTCTCCGCTCGGCGCCACACCGCGGCCGTAGCCGGTCTTGTAGGGGAAGTTAAGCTGTGTGGTTCCGATACTGGTGCTGGCATATCCGGTGGACGGCCCGCCCGGGCGATACGCGACCACCCGGTATTGATAGCGGGTCAGCGGCGCCAGCCCGGTGTTGTTGAAGCTGCGGACCGGTTCGTTCACATAGCCGACCTGAGCCTAGGGCAATGTGCCGACAAGACGCCTTTGAATGCTGTAGCCGGACGCGGCCGGTGCGTCGGCGCCCCAAGTGACGTTCGCCGATTTGGCGGTGGCGTTGTAGGTGACCGCCACACTGTACGGGTAGGCTGTGGCGGCGAACACGGCGCTGCTGGCGGCCAGCGCGCTGGCTCCGAGGACAAAAGCGAAACTGCATTGTGCTGTTTCATTGCTTCCTTCTGTTGTTGTGCATGGTGCGCTAGGAGCCTATCGGACTTAGGGAGTCGAAGCGAGAAAAGTGCTGGACGAGGACAGATTTTGACGATTTCCCAGTGCCAATAGCGAGCTATTGGCCGAGAAAGCGGCGAAATATGGACTGTCCAGCACTTTTTGCAGCCGACGATCCTAAGTCCGACAGGCTCCTAGCACCAAGGGTCTCGATCGAAGGTGCGGAAAAATTCCGAACATTGCCAAACGCGACAGCGCCCATCGGAAAGCCATCCATTCCTGGTTGCACATCAGGTATCGCTGAACAACAGCCAGGAAAATTGTTTCCACACAGATATACACATTTCATATGTCAATTATCCGTTGAACTGATAACTGACAACGCATGCTGCGCCCCCATTATCAAAAAAACAATTCACAAATTTTCTTTCGCGTTACGTTTTTTCGTCGTGTAAAACGAGACGCGAAAATCCGTGGTGGCGGGTAAGGTAAAAGTTCATGGAAAAGAAAAATTTTGGCCGACGGGACCGCTGGCCGGTTGGATGTCCACGCAGATTGAAGCCCCTGCAATATTTCGCCACAGAGGTCCGCCCCCAAATGAATCTGCCGGGGTCTGACCCCGAATGCGCCGCAATATTTCAAATCTGCTGGGGTCTGACCCCGAATGCACCGCAATATTTTGCAACCAGGGTCCGGCCTGTGGGTCTGACCCGCGATCTCGGCGGCGGTCAACACCTCGCGCTTCGGGCTCGACCACATCGTCAAGGCGGCCACTTATGTCGACTTCAGCCTCAACTACGACATCAACATGCACGTCAACATCCAGTTCGACGCCCTCAACCTGACCAAGGCCAAGTACGAGAGCTACCTGGGCGACCCGATCCGTCCGCGCAACGTGCGCTACGCGCCGACCGCCTTCGGCATCGGCATCGGCTTGCGCTTCAAGTTGTAAAGGCGTGGCGCGGCTACCGTGAGCGGCAGGCCCGCACCGCACACGACGCCCGATGCACCGCATCGGGCGTTTTCCGTTGCGCGCATGAACGCGAAGGCCGGCACAATTCCTTCCACCAGCACAAGCTGACGGCCTTGCCGTTGGCGCGCGTGCGACTTGCGCTGCCGGCGCGACGGGATAGCATTGCCCAAGCAATCAGGTGGTCCGCGAGAGGCGCTACAGCCGTGTCGATTGATGCAGGCGTTTAGCGGCGTCCATCAAGCGCTCCCGTTGCTCCAATCGCGCCAACTCGGCCTCGGGCAAGCCGCCGATGCCGTTTGCGGCGCCCCAGATCGCCCCGGCCATCGCGCCAATCGTGTCGACGTCGCCACCAGCGGCTGCCACACAACGAAGCATTTCGAGGAACGGCTGCGTCAGGTACCTGAGCGCGATGTAAATCGACGTGACGCAGGAGTCGCTTGCGGCCAGACTATTGCCCAGGCCGGCCGCAAGCGCGCGCGCCGGCGGTTCTTCGCCGGCTGTTAGCCAGCGTTGCGCGATTAGCAGTTTGCGTTGATAAACGTCGAGACGGGCAGTTTGACGCAGCCTTGCGATGATCTCGAGCGGGTCTGGCCGCACCAGGGCCAACGCCGTCGCGGACGCGACCAGCAAGGCGCCTTCGATGGCCATCGGATGCGCATGCGTGATCATTGAAACTTGTCTCACCGCGTGGGAAAGTTCTTCCGGTCGCCCTGCGAGGAACAAGCCGATTGCAGGCGAGCGCATGGCGCCGCCGTTGCCGTAGGATCCTTCGGGATAGACGGCGCGGCTCGCCACGCGCCAATCCTCCCCGCGCGCGATGCGCTTCAATACCTTGGCCGCGCCAGGACCATAGCCCCGGCTCCAGCAATACCCTGCCGCGAAACGGCCCGCTATGTCGTCGCAGTCGATCGCGCCGATGGCAATGATCGAGTCAACCAGATCGAGCGACATCTGCGTGTCGTCGGTCCAGCGCATGTGCCCCTCGCGTGTGGTGCCGACGAGGCGCCAAAGCAGGCGTTCGAGCACCCCGCCCTCGTACGGCGCACCGAGCGCATCCCCCAATGCCAAACCAAGCAGGCAGCCCTGAAAACGATCGAACATGACGCCGGCTGTCGGGCTGCCCATCTAACGAGCCGCCAAGAGGACATTGGGCCAGAATTGGTTCATTTGGATCGCAATCGCTATGGGTGCCAAGAAGGCGCGGGGAACGCCAGGCGCGGGCACGCACTGGGAGAGTGCTTCGATCATAAGCAAGGGGCGCACAATATACAAGCCCGCCCTTTTTTGGTTCCACCGACAACAGGCGTCAATCGCCATTGCGGACACGATCGACCTCGTATGTTCTCACCAAAAGCCCCTTGTTGCCCCAACTCGTGTTGATGAACGACAGCACGGCCGCGATGTCGGCGTCGGAAAGCGCCGCGCTGAAGGGTGGCATGCCGTAGGGACGCCGATTGCCCGCGGTGCCAGGCGGGTAGCCGCCGTCGAGCACGATCTTGACCGCATTGGTGCTGTTCATCCTCGCCGTGCCCGCCAGCGGCGAATAAACACGGGGAACGCCCTCGCCGTTTTCGCCGTGGCAAGAGACACAATGCTTGTCGTAAACACGTCGCCCCTGGCGCAACATCTCCCCGGCGCCGTGATTTCGCCAGGCGCGGCGGCGGCGCCGCGTTCCAATTGCGGCAACGACACCAGGTAGGAGGCCATCGCCCGCGCGTCGCCGGCGTCAAGGTGCTGCAGGCTAGCGGCGACCACGCCGGCCATTGGCCCGGCCACGGCAGCGCGTGACGATACGCCCGTATGGAGCAACTCTGCGAGTTCGGCGACATCGCGCTTGCCGCCCAAGGCCGACGCATGCCAGCCCTGCCCGCCCAATGTTGCGCCGTCGAGGCGCTGCCCGGCCAAGCTACCGCCCAAGGGGTCTCTGGCCGAATGACAAGCGCTGCAATGACCGGCGCCCTGGACGAGGTAGGCGCCACGGTTCCATTCCACGTCCTTGGCCGCGTCCGGCTGATACTCACCGGGGGTGAAATACAGCGTTCGCCAGAAGGCCAGCAGGCCGCGCTGATTGTACGGAAATCGCAACTCATGCGCGCGGTTGGGCTGGCGCACCGGGGCGAGCGTGCGCAAAAAGGCGTATCGGGCGTCGGAGTCGGCCCGTGTGATCTTGGTGAAGTTAGGATAGGGGAAGACCGGATACAGGGAGCGTCCGTCCTTGCCTTTCCCGTTGTGCATGGCGCGCCAAAAGTCGTCCGAGCTCCAACCGCCGATGCCGGTGTCGTTTTCAGGCGTCAGATTGGTCGCGAACCCCTTGCCAAACGGTGTCGCCAGCGCCCGTCCGCCAGCGTAGGCGGCGCCGTCGGGCGTGGTATGGCAGGTCATGCAATTGCCGGCACGCGCTAGGTAGGCGCCCGCCCGGATCTGGGCGGCCGAGTCGGCAACGCGCACCGCGCGCTGCTCGCTGCCCGGTTCCCAATAGTGCTGAAACAGCAGCACGGCCAACAGCATCAAGCCGACTGCCGATGACACAAACAGGAGAGTGCGTTTCATTGCACGCCTCCGCACGCCATCGGCAACGCCGCCGCGCCGGCCGGCTCCGCACTGTAGTCTGCCGGCACCGGTTGGGCCAAAAGCCACGCCGCAACGGCGGCCACGTCCGACGGCGCCAGCCTGTTCGCCACATGCGCCATGCAGTCGGGCTTCGAGGCGCGGCGCACGCCGTTGCGCCAGCCGCCGAACTGTGCGTTCAGATAATCGCGCGACAGGCCCAACAGCCCGGGAACGGCCGGCAGCACGCCGGCCAGCTTTTGCCCGTGGCACGCAATGCAGGCCGGAACCTTTCGTGCCGGGTCGCCGGCCGTGGCGAGCCGCTCGCCGCGCGCGAGCGTTGCCCGGGACGCGCCGGCGGCGCGCGCGGGGGCGTACGGCGGCCGCTGCGCCGCGAAATAAGCCGCGATCTCCGCCAGGTATTCATCGGACAGGTGCGCAAGCAGGTGATTCATCGACGGGTTGGTGCGCCGTCCCTGGCGGAAGTTGACCAGCTGGTTGAACAAGTAGGCCTGCGGTTTGCCCGCGATGCGCGGAAAGTAGCCCGCACTGGTGGCGCGTCCCTGCGCCCCATGGCATGCGACGCAAGCGGCACTGCGCTGCGCCATGCCGTCGCGCGCGGGGGCGGCGCCACCTCCCTGTGCGGCGCTATTGCCCGCGCCGAGTGCGCAAAATGCCAAGCTGCATAGAATGCGTTTCATCTGGTGTCCGTTGATTGATGGCAGACCCAAGTGTGCCGCGCATGCGGGAATCAGTACAGAATCAGACAGCGCAAAAAACAGCAGCGCAGAGGATCATCTGCTATGCTGTTTTCGCGCCCGACTGCATCTGTTTTTTTGGCTTGGTACGCGCGACAATGATGGCACCGAAGCGCGTTTGAAGAGGAAGAACATGCCGACCCAGCCCCAAGCAGCCCCACGCCGCGGCGCCAAGCGCTCCTTCGGCGCGACCATGGTCGCGATCGCTTGGTCGTTCATCGGATTGCGCCGCAAGAGCGATTTCGAGCGCGATGCGGCGGGCGCCATGGATCCGCTGTATGTCGTCGTCGCCGGACTGATCGGCACGGCATTGCTCATCGGCGCACTGATGCTGGCCGTCCGGATCGCGCTCGCATGAAACTGTACGAGCAGTACGCCGGGGAATTGGCGCAATCGATACGCGAGGGCGTGCTCGAACCTGGCGACCGCCTGCCCTCGGTGCGCCAGGCCAGCGCCAGCCGCGGCGTCGGCGCCTCGACCGTGAGGCCTATTACCTGCTCGAGGCGCGCGGCCTGATCCGGGCGCGCGAGCGCTCCGGCTACTTTGTCCTTTCGGGCGCCAAAAATGCGCTCCCGGAACCGCAGGGTCCGCCCGACACGCACAACGATTCGCGTCCGGTCGATGTCAGCGAACTGGTTTTCGACATTCTCGGCTCGGCAAAAACACGCGACGTTGTCCCATTCGGCTCGGCATTCCCAAGCCCCCTGCTGTTTCCCCTGCAGCGCCTGGCCCGCTCGCTCGGATCGAGCGCCGGGGCGATGGATCCCTGGAGCGCGGTCGACGACATCACCCCGGGCAACGCCAACCTGCGGCGCCAGATCGCCCTGCGCTACCTGGCCGATGGCATGCACATCCACACCGACGATATCGTCATCGTCAACGGCGCGCTCGAGGGCTTGAACCTGAGCCTGGAACTGGTCACCAAGCCCGGCGACGCCGTCATTGTGGAGTCGCCCGCGTTCTACGGCGCGCTGCAGGCGCTCGAAAGCCATGGTTTGCGGGCGGTCGAAGTGGCGGTGCATCCGCGCGAAGGGATCGACCTGGCGGCCCTGCGGGCTGCCCTCGAGCGCCACCGGCCCAAGGCCTGCTGGCTGATGACAAACTTCCAGAATCCGGTCGGCAGCCTGATGCCTGACGAGAAAAAGCAGGCGCTGGTGCAGTTGCTGACCGAGCGCGACATTCCGCTGATCGAAGATGACGTCTACGGCGAACTCTACTTCGGCAGCCGCCGCCCGCGCCCGGCCAAGGCATGGGACAAATCAGGGATCGTCCTGCATTCCTCGTCATTCTCGAAATGCCTGGCGCCGGGCTACCGGGTCGGCTGGACCGTGGCCGGCCGCTATGGCAAGGAACTTGCGCAACTAAAGACAATGCGCAGCCTGTCGGCCTGCGCGCCGGCCCAGGCGGCGCTTGCCGACTACCTGGCCAAGGGCGGCTACGACAAGCACTTGCGCCAGCTGCGCCATGCCCTCATCGCCCAGCAAGGCGCGCTGCTCAAGGCGGTCGCCAGGTACTTTCCCAAGGGAACCCGCGCGAGCCATCCTGACGGCGGCTATTTCCTGTGGGTGGAGCTGGCCGGCGGCGTCGATGCGCTCGAACTGCATCGGCGCGCGCTCTCGCTCGGCATCAGCGTGGCGCCGGGGCCGATGTTTTCGGCCCAGCGCGCATTTACCAATTTCATCCGCCTCAACTACGGCCATCCGTGGGACGAGCGCAGCGAAGCGGCCATCGCCACGCTGGGACGGCTGGCCCAAGCCTGAGTGTCTGAGAGGCGGGAAAAGTCACCGACAGGGACCGCGCGGACCATTTAAATGTGAGAATGCGCTTTCCAGGAAATACGAAACGGGCGAAACCCTCCATGACTATTTGCGGCATCCTTCTCGCGGCCGGCAGCGGCCGCCGGTTCGACCCTTCGGGCACGCGCAACAAGCTCCTCGCCCCGCTCGCCGCCGGGCAACCGGCGGTGGTGGTGGCGACGGCAACGGCCATGCTGTCGGTGCTGCCCCGGGTGGTCGCCGTGGTGCCCGATGGTGCCGGCGCGGTCGCCGCGGCCCTGCGCGAGCTCGGTTGCGATGTCGTGGCCTGCCCCGACGCCAAGCTCGGCATGGCGGCCTCGCTGGTGCGCGCGTTGCGGCATTGCCCAACCGGGACCGCCGGTTGGATCATCGCGCTCGGCGACATGCCCTACGTGCAGGCCGCGACGATCGCAGCCCTGCGAGACGCGCTCGACCGGGGAGCGACCATCGCCGCCCCGGTCCATGCCGGGCGCAGGGGCAATCCGGTCGCCTTCGGCAGCGTGCATCTGGAGCAACTGCTGGCCCTGCAGGGCGACCGCGGCGCGCGCGCCATTGTCGAGGCGAACCGCGTGACCGAGGTGCCCGTCGACGACCCCGGCATATTTCAAGACATCGATACCGCGGCCGATCTCGAACGGCTGTGAGGCGGCGGCAATCCGCGCTATCGCTGCGCGGCGCCAAGAGCCGTAAAGACAAGATTTAAGTCAAAAATGGCTGGCCGATCCGACATCTTCAGCGCATAATTTCTCGCAGTAATTTCTCAGACAACTCCTCCCCCTTTTCCACGCACGGAGAAATGGCGCACAATGATCACGCTCAATGTCAACGGCCAGCAGCACAAAGTCGATACCGATCCCAGCACCCCGATTTTATGGGCCTTGCGCGATACGCTGCTGCTAACCGGCACCAAATTCGGTTGCGGGGCGGCGCTGTGCGGCGCCTGCACCGTGCATCTGGACGGCCAGGCGATCCGCTCGTGCGTCACGCCCATTTCCGCCGCCGCGAACAAGAAGATCACAACGATCGAGGCAACCACCGACGGCAAGGACCGGGTCGGCTCGGCCGTGCACGCAGCGTGGGTCAAGCACGATGTGGCCCAGTGCGGCTACTGCCAGAGCGGCCAGATCATGAGCGCCACGGCGTTCCTTAAATCGCTGCCGCGCGGCAAGCAGCCGACCGCCGCGCAGATCGATTCGGCCATGGCCGGCAACATTTGCCGCTGCGGCACCTACGCCCGCATCCACGCCGCCATCGCCGACGCCGCCCGCGCACTGACCTGAAGGAAACCCCATGCTACTAGACCTCCCTCCCGGCGAGCTGCCGCGCGCCCTTCAAAAAATGCTGGCGCGCGAGACCGGCACTGAAAACGCGGCCCTCCCGCGCCGCAACTTCCTCAAGCTGGCCGGGGTTGCCGGCCTGTCGCTCGGGATCTTTCCCGAGCTGGCCGCGGCCCAAGCCGCCGGCGCCGCCGCGGCCGGCGGCGCGCTCAAGCCGACCGAACAGCCCTCCTCGTTCGTCCACATCGCCCCGAACGGCGAGGTCACGGTGACCATCAACCGGCTCGAGTTCGGACAGGGCGTCGAGACCGCGTTGCCGATGATCCTGGCCGAGGAACTCGACGCCGACTGGCGCCTCGTCCGCAGCAAGCTCGGCTCGAGCGATCCCGCCTATGCCGACCCGCGCTTCGGCATGCATTTGACGGGCGGCTCGATGTCGATCAAGCACAGCTTCACGCAATACCGCGAGCTCGGCGCGCGCGCCCGCGCCATGCTGCTCTCGGCGGCGGCCGAGCGTTGGAAGGTCGACGTGGCCACATTGCGCACGCAGGCCGGCAGCGTGCTGGGAGCGGACGGAAGCAAACTCGCATACGGCGAGTTGGCGCAGTCCGCCATGGCTTTTCCGGTCCCGGCCAAGGTGGCGCTCAAGGACCCCAAGGATTTCCGCATCATCGGCCGCGCCACCACGCGCCTGGACGCGCGCGCCAAAAGCAGCGGACGCCAGGACTTCGGCATCGACATCAAACAAGCCGGCCAGCTCACCGCCGTGGTGGCGCGCCCGCCCGTGTTCGGCGCCCGCCTCGCCTCGCTCGACGACAGCGCGGCACGCGCGGTAAAGGGCGTCAAGGCGGTGCTGCGCGTGGCGCTCGACCGCGGCGCCGAAGGCGTGGCCGTGGTGGCCGACGGCTACTGGCCGGCCAAGCAAGGGCGCGACGCCCTGAAGCTCGAATGGGACACCGCCGCCGTCGAAAAGGTCGACAGCGTGCGGCAACTGGCGCAGTACCGCGAGCTGGCCGGCCGCCCCGGCGCGCGCAAGTTCGACGCCGACATGGCGCCGCTGGCGGCGGCCCCACGGCGCTTGGAGGCGGAGTTTGTATTTCCCTATCTGGCGCATGCGGCAATGGAGCCGCTCAATTGCACCGTCGGCATCAGGGACGGTGGCGCCGACCTGTGGGTCGGCAGCCAGATTCCCGGCGTCGACGGCGCCGCCGCCGCGCGCGTGCTCGGGCTCAAGCCGGCGCAGGTCGCCGTGCACGTGCAAACGACCGGCGGCGGCTTTGGCCGCCGCGCCGTCGGCACCAGCGACTTCGTGGTCGAGGCGTGCGAGATCGCCAAAGCGGCGCGCGCGGCCGGACTCGACGCGCCGGTGTGCACCATCTGGAGCCGCGAGGACGACATGCGCGGCGGTTACTACCGTCCCATGCACCTGCACCGCGCGAGCATCGGTTTTGACGACACCGGCAAGGTGCTGGCCTGGGACCATGTGATCGTCGGCCAGTCGATCACCGCCGGCACCATGTTCGAGCGTTTAAAGGACGGCATCGACGGCACGGCCGCCGAGGGCATGCGCGAGCCCTATCCGGTTCCGATGCGTTTGACCGTGCACCACCCCAAGTTGAACGTGCCGGTGCTTTGGTGGCGCAGCGTCGGCTCCACCCACACGGCGTTTGTGATGGAAACCCTGATCGACGAGATCGCCCGCGCCACCAAGCAGGATCCGGTCGCCTACCGGATGGGCCTCTTCGGCGACAAGCATCCGCGCCACCGCGCCGCGCTGCAGCTGTCGGTCGACAAGAGCGGCTACGGCAAGCAGCGCCTGCCCGCCGGCCATGCCTGGGGCGTGGCCGTGCACGAGTCGTTCGGCACCGTCGTCGCCTACGTGGCGCAGGCCTCCGTGCGCGACGGCCGGCCGGTGCTGCACAAGGTCACCGCCGGCGTGCATTGCAATCTCGCGGTCAACCCCGGCACCGTCGAGGCGCAGGTGCAGGGCGCCGCGGTGATGGGCTTGTCGATGTGCCTGCCGGGCGCGGCCATCACGTTCAAGGATGGTGTGGTCGAGCAGAGCAATTTTGGCGACTTCACCGTCGCGCGCATCACCGACATGCCGGCCTTCGCCGTCCACATCGTGCCCAGCGCCGAGCCGCCCACCGGCGTCGGCGAGCCGGGCTTGCCGCCGTTGGCACCCGCGTTCGCCAACGCCATCGCCCGGCTGACCGGCAAGCCGCTGCGCGAGCTTCCCTTCAAGCTCGGCTAGGAAGCGCTTTGTTTCCGACACAACGGTAAGGGGCACGGATGTACAGCACCGACCAGCAGGTCCTGGGTGTGGCGTGCCGCTGGGCTGCGGCGGGCCACCGTTTCGCGCTCGTCACGGTGGCGCGCACATGGGGTTCGGCGCCGCGTCCGGCGGGTGCCTTGCTGGCGCTGCGCCACGACGGCGTGGTCGAGGGTTCGGTCTCCGGCGGCTGCGTCGAGGACGATCTGATCGGGCGCATGCGTGCCGGCGCACTTGGCGCTCAAGCGCCGTTTTGCATCGTGTACGGCGTCACCAAGGACGAGGCGACACGCTTCGGCCTGCCGTGCGGCGGCACGCTCGAACTGGTGGTGGAGCCGGCGCCGGAGGTGGCGCAACTGGGCCGGTTGCAAGCGCGCCTGGCGCTGCGCCATCTGGCCGCGCGCCGCGTCGATCTCGCCACCGGCGCCGTCACGCTGGAGGACGCCTTGCGCGACGACGCGCTGCAATGGGACGGCTCCTGCCTCACCACCATCCACGGACCGCAATGGCGCTTGCTCGTCATCGGGGCGGGCCATGTCTCGCGCTACCTGGCGCAGATGGCGCTGGCGCTGGACTACGAGATCATCGTCTGCGAGCCGCGCGACGCGTACGGCCCGGGCTGGGACGTGCCAGGCACGCGATTGCTGACCTCGATGCCCGACGACACGGTCACGGCGCTGGCGCCGGATGCGCGCACCGCCGTCGTGGCCCTGACCCACGACCCCAAACTGGACGACTTGGCGCTGCTCGAAGCGCTCGGCTCGCCCGCATTCTATGTCGGCGCGCTGGGCTCGCGCGTGGCCAACTTGCGCCGCCGCGAACGGCTGGTGCAGCATTTCGACTTGACACAGGCACAGGTGGACCGGATGCATGGACCGGTGGGCATCCCGATCGGGAGCAAGACGCCGCCGGAGATCGCCGTATCGATACTGGCCGAACTGACCGCGGTGAGAAACGGCATGCGGACCGCGCCGATCCGCGACGGCGTCATCAGCCAGTAACAATGGCCGGGCACAATCGCTCTTGTTACGCAATACTCCTTGTATGTTTAGCCCGTGCTTTGACCAGCGCGGGCGTTTTTTTGCGCCGCCAGATTCAGGCGCGGCTAACCGACATCCAGGGTTTCGACCTGCAGGGCGTGCTCCAACTGCGCCATCGTGTAAGGCTTGGTGAGGTACCTGTGGGCCGAGTTCGCGTGCGCATCGGACGGGGGCAGGCCTGTGGAATAGATGATTTCAAGTAGAGGGGGCTCAACGCGCGACAAGGCCGCCAGATCTTCGCCGGACATCCCGGACAAGCCGATATCGGTGAGCAGCACATCGAACGCGCTTTTACCCAGCAGTTCGAGTGCCTCCTCCGCACTGGAAACCGAACTGACATGATGCCCCAACATGCCCAGCAACTCGCGACGCGTCAGCACCAGCACCGCGATGTCATCGTCTGCGCCCGCCGCCGCCGACGCCCTTGCCGCCGTGCCGGAGCGCCTGTCGCTGGCCAGCCGCCACCACTACGCGCCGATCTCGCCGCGCGACCTGGCCGCGCAGCCGCAAGCGCCGCTGCCGGCGACGCCGGCCGAACAGACCACCATCGCAAGCGATGAACAGGATGAGCAGGCGACGCCGACGAGCCTGGCCCAGCAAACCACCGTCGCGTTCGCGCTGGCGCCTTCGCCAACGCCGGCGCCCATGTGGTTTTACCTGGCAGCGGGCTTCGGCGCGGCGATCGCGACCGCCCTGCCGCTGCCTTAGCCTAGCCCTGCCCTTTACCCACATTGATTAG